>JAGXOB010000389.1 GCA_019894735.1 Promethearchaeota archaeon
ATAAAAAAGAAGATGAAAAATAGTATTAATAATAGGAAATGGGGTTAATTACGCTTCCGAAATGAGTACAAAATTTTCTTGATTTGATTTTGGTGTGATTAGTTCTTTAATTGGGTCACGCATTTGACATAAAATTTTATAGTTGTACAAACATTACATGTTGATTTTACTCATTAGTGTACACAAGTGTAGCAAAAATTTTATTTAATCCAAATTTTGTATACAAATCATAAAAAAACACGAACTTTTACATGTAAAAATAAAACTCAGTTTCATCCATATGATACTATTTCGAGACAAATTAAATTCTTCTTTATTAGAATTAGCCAATATTCATTCTTGACTACAAACCTAAAAAAGAATCCGAAATCAGCTAAATATCATATTGTATGCGATATCGGGACATATAATATTTTATAATAGATGATTTTTAATAGGAACGATTCCCATTATATTTCAAGAAGGGAGTTTTATTTGAGCTAAACATTGGATTTCGCCCTCTATTAAACTTACGAGTTTAATTCTCTAACTTATAAAAAAATTTTAGGCCCAAATTGCTGACTCCCTTCGTTCTCCCTTCCTTATATTCAATATTATTAGAGTAAAATATAAAATAGCTATAGGTTTAAGGATCTTCTTTTCTTTCAAGGCTTTGGAGATATTCTTTTTCTTTTTGTTCGTGCAATTGGAACATATATTTCTTTTTTTCTATCCATTCTGGTCCATCTAATGGATACCAACGCAATGCAAGAGCGCTCAAAAGTAATAAGCACGCGGGAATAATGCACAGAATTACCAATATTCCTGTTTTTGCAAGCTCACTTTGGGGTTGATTAAAGCTCAAGTCACCAATAATTATCGGGGGAACAAATCCAAAAATTCCAATCATGAATAAAAATAATGAATTAGCAAGAGAGATGGCTGGTTTAGTTACAATCGCATTCACACCACCATAAATAGCTTCACGTCTTTTTCCAGTTATGAGCTCATCATTATCGATTACATCGCCCATTAATACGACATTAGCTACCAAACCACCAGCAAATCCAATACCTATTAGAAA
>JAGXOB010000390.1 GCA_019894735.1 Promethearchaeota archaeon
TTTGACATCATTTTATTTTTAGGGTTTTTCGTTTCTAGATCAAGCAATAAATTTATATAGGAGTATCTGTAGAAAGAGAGAAAAAATGAATTCTTCAAAAGCCTAGATTTCGATTTTAACATCCCCAATTGTTATAACTATTATATTAATTCATATAAACAATGAATTTAGGGACTAAATTGAAATATTATTTCAATCTATGCCGGTACTAATTGTTTCTATGTGAAAGATTTGGATTCGCTTTGCCTAGCTTTCTTTGATTAATCTTATCTTAATATTAATAAAAAAAGTTCTAGGTCCAAAAGTTACTAATGTATAGTAATTTTCACGTCCTCCAATTTCTAATTTTTTATCAACAATCGGCAAGATTAATTGACGATTTCCATAAGTACTTGCCAATTCATGATCGTAATGATTGAAATCAGCACGATTTTCAAGAGCTCTTACTGTATGTAGAAATTGGGAACTATCTTTAGATGAATTCTCAGCAAACATAAAATGTAAATCTAGATAATTACCGTATTCATGCTCGTTCATTATTAAACTTACGGTAGTATGATAGGGCCTAATAATTAGTTCCCCATTTTTTAAATTTGGGTTTACTTCTAAGCTTAAGCTAAGAATTTTCTTAATTATATCAGTAATAAACAATAATTGGGTTACAGCATAACTCCTCAACTTTACTTTATATGTTATAATTAATTCATTACCATTTTCAACTCTGTTAATTTCATTGATTTCTCTCACAGGAATAAATATAGTAGGTTCAATAGTGGGCGTGAAATTAATTGGATTTAATCTATTTAAATTTCTATATCCCCAACTTCTTAAGAGATTTTTTTGTGAGAAATTTAAAGTTTCCGTAGCTTCCAAAAATCCTCTTATCATTTGGGATACTTCCAGAGTAGGCGTAGCACTTCCTATTGTTATTCTGTGCCATGAGTTTTGGATAAATCCTTGTAACGTGAATATTTGAAGAAAAGATTTAGTTGGAGTCATTCCCCCAAAAGTTCTAGGATCGATTTCAATCCACACATTATTGTAGAGTTTTAGGAGTTGGTA
>JAGXOB010000391.1:0-595 GCA_019894735.1 Promethearchaeota archaeon
TCTCCAATCTCTAGTAGTGTATTTACCTAAATAGAGTTTTAACGTCCCTCTTACTGACGATAATTTACCTTTTTTTAACACTTCGCGAGCTTCTTGGCAGTAATGATGATTAGGGTCTTGAGAACATAATTCTATTTTTTTTAGAACTTTTCTTGCTTCTTTCGCAATAATATCACAAGGGATACTACCATCAGAAGGGTATGCTCTAGAGCCGCCTTCTATAAAGTTTTCGAAAAGCTTGAAATCATCTTCCGGAATTGTATACCATGGATTGGAAAAATTAGCTTTGCTAAAAACATAATGAATAAAGCCTTCCTCGTCTTTCCTAGTTTTTTCGATAAGATGTGAGACATCCCTAAGGTTATCACCTTTCTTTATTGCGTCCGATTTACTTTCCCAAATTCCGTTCATTTATTAATCCCGACAATTATTTAATATGACTATAGCTGATATGCTTCTTAAATCTTATTTTTATAATTTAAATCATTAAAATCTTAGAAATAAAAAAATTAAAAGGATAGGATATATTAGACTTAAAGATTATGAATAAATTCTTTTCAGCTTTCACATATACACCGTGGGATAATCTTAACAC
>JAGXOB010000391.1:605-1057 GCA_019894735.1 Promethearchaeota archaeon
AACTTTTATCTCTGAAAAGTTTAATCAAAATGTTTCCTGTAGTTGAACCAGGATTTTTTGATGATTTACGTTCTAACATGTATAAGTTTAACCATTATTCCTGGACGGAATCTATTAAAAGAATCGTTGGACCTAATAACGAGGATTACGATATAAAACCATGGATTTTTATTTGGGGCATGGATCATGAAATGAGAATGTTCCAATTCCTCATTCAAAAAGTAGAAGAATCAAAGGATTCGCAAGCCGTTTTGGTAGCTTTAGCCCCTCCAGAACTCGCTAAATTATTTGAGGACCATAAAGAAGGAGCTATTTTGCGGACGTTGACATTGTTAAACAACCCGAAAAAAATGAAATTTTTAATGGTATTAGCTCCAAAAGGAAAATCTATTGCTGAAGAACAACAGATATTGCAGATAAATGATCAGGATTTAGAGAGATTGAAATTCGTT
>JAGXOB010000392.1 GCA_019894735.1 Promethearchaeota archaeon
AATCGTGTCTAGTGCGTGTGTATTCTTATTCATTTATAAACTCCTTTTATTTGCTTTAATACATACTATGAAAAATAAATTTAAATGTTACAATATTCTTATTGCACAATTCTTATTAATGATGTATAGTATGTATTATAGATAAAGAAATTAGGAGGGGAATTATGGTAAGCAGAGTTACATTTAGTTTAGAAAAAGAATTACTTGATGAATTTAGAAAAACTTGCAAAAATAATTATATCAATCAATCGGCTATTATATCAGCAACGATGAAAGAAATCATTGAAAAATATAAGAAGGAGGAAAACAAATAAATGAAATTAATATTAAAATGTCTATGTGGTTGCAATGATTTTGAAATGACCTCATGGGATAAATATGCTAAGTGTAAAAGATGTGGTGAAAGTATTTTTATAAAGGATGCTGATTTTGAGTTTGATTTTGAAGAAGAAAAGGAGGACAAAAAAATAAATGAATACTGATTTAATGTTCAGCAGTAAGACGGATATGTGGTCAACTCCACAGAAATTTTATGATGAATTAAACAAAGAATTTAATTTTAATCTTGATCCATGCTCTACTCATAATAATGCTAAATGTCAGAAATATTTCACTATTGATGATAACGGGTTAAATCAAGATTGGCAAGGGCATACAGTATTCTGTAATCCTCCATATGGCAGAGTTTTAAAAGAGTGGGTACAAAAATCCTATGAAGAGAGTTTAAAGTCTAATACAAAGGTTGTAATGCTTATACCAGCTAGGACAGACACAAAATATCAACACGAATTTATATTTTCTCATGCAAAAGCTGTTTTGTTTCTAAAAGGAAGGTTACGTTTTGGAACTTGCAAAAATTCAGCACCCTTTCCTAGCCAATTAGTTATATATTCAGATAGCATTACATTAACACAGATACAGTTATTAAAAAAATATGGTTATTTAATAATATTGAGGTGAAAAAAGAGTTTTTCAAAAAGACTGAAGATAAAATGTCATTAACTCAAATATTAGAAGGATTATATTTTGATAATGCTTTTAGTGATAATCCAGACG
>JAGXOB010000393.1 GCA_019894735.1 Promethearchaeota archaeon
ACATATGGAGGGATTGGTGCGTTTATTGCTAGGCTATCCATGATACTTTCTGCTTTTGCTTTGATAATCGTTCAATTGACTAGCGGATTTAATCCCAATTTAGAAACCCAAACTCCTCAAGCTTTGACAGGATTACGGATTTCAATATCTATAGTTCCCGCTATTGGTCTATTAATTGGTTTAATAATCTTTAAATTCTATCCTCTTACTTTAGCAAAATTCACTGATCAGCAAGAAAAATTAAAAGAACTCCATCAAGTACGTTTAGATAAATTAAAAAAATAATTTATTTTTTTTTATTTTTTAAGCTCTTCTGGCTCTTCCCGAGGCAGTCGTTCTTCTACCTGAAGGAGGACTTGCTTTTTATGCGGTTCTGTTTGATACCAATAAGCTGTTGAGGAAAAATCGTCAGAACGTTGATTAGCATGTCCATGTTCAATCTTGATCTTAATATTTTTGTGAAAATATATAGGATCTTCAATGTGGTATCGATAATAGGAGATTTTACCACTCCATTTGTCTCCACCAGGCATAGTTACACCAAAATATGGTGAGCAGTAATATTGGGAGGGACACCAAGCCCCACAGAAATAATCTTCTGTACCTGTCCCATATAGGATCGTTTCTCCGTCATCAATTACGATGTAATCATCGCCTTCTCCAGGCCACCATAAATCTTTCGTTGAAGTATTCTCAGGTGTCATTAAATTATGAATATTTAAATGGCAACCAACGAAATGGCCCTCTCCGTCCGCTTCAAGAATTAAATAATCACCTTCATGGGATGGATTTTTCGTTATAAAACGTTCAACTTTTTTGCCCGTTCCATAGAGTTTTCCATCGCAAGGATTTTGGCGATTCCAAAACGCGTGAAATCTACCGAGATCAGTTGGAAGTTCTCGATATTCTTCATAATCTATATAAAAGTATAAAACTGTTGCAATATCTGATTGGTTTTCTACTTCAATCTTAGCTCGAGAAGCAAATGGCATTGGGAAAAAACAATTAAAGCCTTTACCATCCTCTGGACCGTTAGAGAAAGGGAG
>JAGXOB010000394.1:0-665 GCA_019894735.1 Promethearchaeota archaeon
CTACTAGGGAGTTACTATCGAGAAATAGGCGAGTATAGACAAGCAGAAGAAATTTTTTTTCGTTTAATTCGAAATCAGTCCTACATTAAATTTCTATCAGGTGATTTTAGTCATTTTCTATTAATAGGGGACGATGCTAAAGACTTCAGAAATCTCTTCGCACTTTTGACAGAATTGGGATTGGTATATTTCGAAGGGGGCGAATATGAAAATGCAATAGAACAATTCTTGAAAGTGATAAAATTTTACAGAAACATACCATCTAGTTTTAAAATTCGTTCTATGGCGGGAGTTTATCTTAGACTCGGTGAAGCATATCAAGCTCTTGGTTTTAAAAGGAAAGCTTTCAAAGCTTTTGACGAAGCATTGAAGCTCGATCCCTCAAGTTTAGAAGCTTTAACGAGCGTAGGAAAAATGTATCTTGAAATGGGACGGTATAAACGTGCCTTCGATTTAAATGAAAAGTGTCTTAGCATAAATCCTAATTTTGATCCAGCTTTGAAACTTCGAGAAAAATTAGATCAATCTAAATAAATATTTTATCAAGAAAACCTTATTTAAATCCAAAAAACTAAATGCGGGAAGAGGGATTTGAACCCTCGAACTCCTCTGAGACTGGATTCTAAGTCCAGCGCCGTAGACCAGACTTGGCAATTCCCGCATTA
>JAGXOB010000394.1:675-1037 GCA_019894735.1 Promethearchaeota archaeon
TTTAAAGAGGGAATGGCTAATTAAGGTTCGATTTTAAATTTTGTGATGTGAGGGGGTGAATTATAAATACGACATTAGCTAGTTATTCTTTAATTGATTTAAGGCAAAAAATTCGACATGAATAGAAATGATATGGATTAGAGGTTATCAATGTGGAAGAACCGGAGTTCCAAACAGAAGGATTTTTTAGCAGATTAAAGGAATTCGGGCGAAAGAAAGGTATTTTCATAGGAGTTTCGAGCTTAGGGGGCACATTTATGATTGTTTGTGCTCTTATATTAGGCATATTCTTTGTTACCTACGAAGCAATTGAATTGGGTCCGATTTTTGGAATTAGTCTGGTAATTGGCGTTCTATTATTT
>JAGXOB010000395.1:0-330 GCA_019894735.1 Promethearchaeota archaeon
CTATTAGCATATTCAGATACCATAGCATCATGGCTAACAGCAACAAATGTGGCCCCCTTTCTGTTTAAATCTCTTAATAAGTTCAATACTTGAATTCCTGTTTTGGAATCTAAATCGCCGGTAACCTCGTCAAGTATCACTAAAGATGGGTTATTTGCGAATGCTCTTGCTATTGCAACTCTTTGTTGCTCGCCACCTGAGAGTTCTGATGGGGTGTGGGTTGCTCTATCTTCTAATCCAACAAGCCTTAAGAGATCCATTGCTCTTTTTCGTTTTCCCCTACGACTTAATGTTCCAGAGAAATGTAATGGCACCATAACATTTTCCAAA
>JAGXOB010000395.1:340-1032 GCA_019894735.1 Promethearchaeota archaeon
GGTCATTTGTGGTAAAAGGTTATAGAATTGAAATACAAATCCTATTCTATCTCTTCTTATATTGGCTAATTCGTTATCAGAGAGCATAGAAATATTTCTACCTTCCAAGAAAATTTTACCTCGAGTTGGGGTATCAAGTCCACCAATAAGATTTAGTAATGTAGTCTTTCCTGAACCCGATGGCCCCATTATGTCTATAAAATCTCCTTTCTCTATTGTTAGATCAATACCTCGCAAAGCTGCGACAGCTGTTGTACCAAGTAGATAAGTCTTATGGAGATTCTCAACTGTAATCAAGTGGTCATAGTCTCTCTCAATATCTTTTTCCTGTTTTTTAAAGTCCACAATCTCCTTTTCAATAGGTTCTGATTTTTTTTTACTCTTTGATTTTTCTTTTTTTTTACCCTTAGATTTTTCTTTATTATCTTTTTTTTTACTCTCGGATTTTTCTTTTTCTTCTTTTTTTTCTCTCTTCTTTTTCCAATTCATAAAATCCTTTGTTAGTTCTCCTTTCCATATTGCTAGTTTTCCAGTTTCCTCTTCATATTGTTCCATTAAAGGATTTTTCGTTATAATATCAGTCATAGATAAACCCTACTTATTAATTTTCTTTTTATATGCTTTGAGTTAAGTAATTAAATTTCCTTTTTAATAGTAAATGTTTCTATTTCAATAGAATATTTATCCTATTT
>JAGXOB010000396.1 GCA_019894735.1 Promethearchaeota archaeon
AATAATCCTAAATCGAGTGAAATTCCTGCAGAAATATTGGATAATATCACATTATATGTAAGTGGGGCAGCTCCTTTTCCACCCGAGGCAATAAGGGAATTTGAAAAATTATTCCATACAGAAAATAAATTTGTCGAAGTCTACGGTATGACTGAAACATCTCCTTTAGCTACTGCTAATCCTGCCATAGGTACAAAGAAAATAGGAACCGTTGGTTTGCCCTTACCTGATACTGAAGTTAAAATTATTGATATTGATACAGGGAAGGAATTAGGAATCGGTGAACCAGGTGAGATTTTAATTAAAGGCCCTCAAGTAACAAAAGGATATCACAATAAACCTGAAGAATCAAAAGCTGCATTTGATAGTGAAGGGTTTTTCCATACTGGTGATGTTGGTGTATTTGATGAAGAAGGATATTTAAAGATTGTTGATAGGACTAAAGATATGCTTATTGTCAGTGGATTTAAAGTGTACAGTGTTCACGTGGAAGATGTAATGACGAAACATCCAGATATTGAAATTTTGGCAATTATTGGTCTCCCAAATCCAGATAGACCTGGTGCTGAAATTGTTAAAGCAGTCATACAACTTAAAAAAGGAGTTACTGAATCTGATGATGTTAAAGCAAGCATACAGAAATTCGCTGAAGAGAACCTTTCAAAATATGAAGTACCAAAGGTTTGGGAGTTTCGTGAGGAGATTCCATTATCATTAGTAGGAAAAGTATTGAAGAAAGCCCTTCGAGAATAAGATTCTTAAATTGAATAACTTTTTTTTCATTTCTTTTTTTTCATTCATATCTCTTAAATGATTATTTTTTACATATAAAAAATGGGTAAATAAGATGAGAATCGAGGATTTTGAAGATATTAAATATGAAAAGGAAGAAAATGGTATTTGTACTGCAACCTTTTCCCGACCTGAAAGAAGAAATGCTGTAACATACATTTCTTTCTTAGAATTATTTTATGTCATTGAAGATATGGAGAAAGACAAAAATGCTAAGGTTTTAATCATAACTGGAGATC
>JAGXOB010000397.1 GCA_019894735.1 Promethearchaeota archaeon
ACGACGAGAATAAAAACTTAATTATATATGAAGATTTGGAGTCAGATCAACCTAATAGCACGTTAGAGATTAAAGAGGATATGGTTTTTGAAACAAAAAAATATCTTATTAAATATTCTCTAGTTATCCATTCAGTTCCCAATTTTGCTTATTCATTTATAGAAAAACCTCGTCCGGGAAAATTTTATCCAGAACGAGCAAAAGAACTAGGTATTCCTATGAGTAATCTCTGGAAGAAATTACAGGATGGAGAAGTTATTGAATTTCAAGGAAAGGTTATAGATCCTTTCAAAGAAGGGATAATTGGCCCAAAAAAACCCGGGAGGAAAATAACTTATACAGGAGATACAATGCCCTGTAAATCTTTAATAGATCTAGGTAAAGATTCAGAAATTTTAATACATGAATCAACTTTCGCTAAAGACCTAGCAGAAACTGCTAAAGAAAAGGCACACTCAACTAGTATTGATGCCGCTAATGATGCGAAAAATATGAATGCTAAACAACTAATTTTAACCCATATCTCCTCAAGATATCAAGAAGATGCTGTAAAATTGGTAGAGGAGGCTAAAGAAATTTTTCCAAATACGATTATGGCAAAAGATCTACTAGAAATTACTTTAAAATAATTAAAAAATCAGTTTCTCTCTGAAGTAGCTAATTCTTTAAAAATAATCTTAATTTGATTAATTTTTGTTTGAATAACAGATAAATAGGAGGTTTACTTTAATTCTATTGTAATCTAATGACTATGATGGACATTCAAGATTTTAATAGAATTCTTCAAAAACTTCCTTTTGGTTATCATTCTCTAGATGAAAATGGATTTATTCTTACCGTAAATGACAATTGGCTTAATTTAATGGGATATGATGACAAAGAAGAAGTGATAGGGAAGAAGATCACTCACTTTTTAATACCAGAAGAACTTGATAAGTTTGAAACCAATTTCTCTTTATTTAAGCAAAAAGGAGAAATACACATAAATCAATATGAATTAATAAAAAAAGATGGAACTCATATTTTTGCA
>JAGXOB010000398.1 GCA_019894735.1 Promethearchaeota archaeon
GGGAAATATCTAATAATAAAGAAAGTAATTCTTAATGATTATACCGTTATAGGAGGACTAGCATGTGTTTCACCGGGTACGATTACTGGAAGAGATTCACTTTTAGGAGCGTTATCTTCGACCATTTTGAATCAAACTCTTGAATCTGGATGGATTTATTTTGGAATTCCCGCTATTAAATTAAAACAAAATAAACTTACTTTCATTACGGAAATGACAAAGAGAAGTGTTGATGATGAAGAAGCAATATATTTTGATGATGGAGTTAATATTGAAGAAGAAAAAAAGAAAGAATTAAATCTTTAAATAGAATAATAATAATTGAACAGCGAGATAATTTATAATGTCAGTACCCACATCTATGCGTGTTGGACCATTTACTAGCACAGTTTTAGTGAAAAAGAAATATTTGATTTATTATATATTTCTCATGTGGGTATCCATGATCCCAATTTTATTAGAATTTTGGTTTTATTGGCAGTGGCTCTGGGATCCAGTTAGACCAGTCCATTTTTACATATATCTTCCATTTTTAGTGTTTGGGATGTATGTTACAATGGTTTTTACCTCTCTATTTTTTGCGAAAATTTTACTTATTATCGTGAACTCGATACATGAGCCCATAGAGGGCGTTTTCTTAAGGGATGCTTCAGATAAAGATTATAGATATTGGAGTCTTCGAAATACAATAAAGAGATGGCCTGTATGGCTTGCTCATAAATTTCCTTTTCCTTTCCTTGATAATATATGTTTTAAATTATTTGGTGTCAAAACGAAATTTACTAATTCCCTATTTGAGGGATGGGTTGATGTTGAATTCATAGACTTTGGAGATAATGTAGTTGTTGGACAAGGCAGTATTGTACAATCGTCAGTTATTATTGGAAATCTTTTAATTATAAGAAAAACTGTAATTGGCGAAAATGTAAGAATAGGTGCACATGCAATTGTCATGCCAGGCACCCATATTGGAAAGAATAGCGTTTTAGCCGCCAATTCGGTCACTACTGTAGAACAGGAGCTTGAGGC
>JAGXOB010000039.1:0-12817 GCA_019894735.1 Promethearchaeota archaeon
GGTTATAATCTCGCTATTAACCAATTTAAAAAAGCTGTTTGAATCGTTATTTTGTAGATAATTATCAAAACCAATTTCAGATTTACATAATTGTTCGTGGAGAAAATTATCTACCAAAGCACCCATTGCCTTACTGTTACCTTCTAAACCATCGAGATTTGCTCCAATAATTAGGAAGTTATAATCAATATTCTTATCTTTTATATTATTAAGGAAATGTAATAACATCTCCTGGTTTCTCCCTCCAATACCTTTCCCTTTTATTGTTACTGTTAATTCTCCCGTCCCAATTAAAGCAATTCTCTGCTTTGTAGATTTCACAATAATAGATTGTAATTTATGCGAAATAAGATTGTATAATTCCTCTCCAAAGACAGCGGCTTCTCCTACGATCTGGTTTGAAAAATATTCTACCTTAAAATTTAGTTTCTTTAAATAACCAGTTACCCCCTTAACGCTTGATTCTACGCTTCCTATAAGATAATTGTGAACATTCTCAAAATAATTAGGTTTCTCTAAAGGTTTATTTAGTGATGGGTCATTTTTTCCTATCGTAAAGAGTTGCTTGACTGATACAGGAATCTTATGTAATAATTGGTACTTCTCAATAACATCATATGCGTCTTTAAAAGAAGTTAGGTCAGGTACAGTAGGCCCAGATGCGATGGATTCCAAATTGTTGCCAACTACATCTGATATTATAAGAGCTATTACTGTAGCTTTACTACTTTCATATATTTTTTTCGCAAGATTCCCCCCTTTAAAGTCGGACAGATGTTTTCGGACAGTATTAATTTCGTGAATCGACGCTCCAGAGGCTATTAGGTGAGAGTTCGTCGCTTGCAAATCTTCTAGGGTTATATCTTGCTTAGGCATAGGTAATAGAGCAGAACCCCCTCCTGATAATAAGAAAATAATTAAATCGTCTTTAGTTGTGTTTTCAATATGATTGAGCATCATCTTTGTGCCGTTAAACCCAATCTCATCTGGTATCGGATGAGAAGCTAAATTCATTACTATTTCACTTGAACCAGCACCGATTTTTAGGTTTAAATTATTTGGGATATTAAGCAATCCTTTATAGTTTATTTTGGCGTATTTTTTTAAAAGTTCTTCGATTGATAGAGCCATTTGGGCCGTAGCTTTTCCGCCCCCTATAACTAATATTTCCCTAAAGGTCCTAAGATCAAACACATCGTTGCGAATAATAAGATTATCCTCGAGAATTTTTACATTACTTTGAATTAACTCTTTAGGTTCAACTGAACTTAGAGCAATCTCTAAAGCGGTTAATCCGATTTTTCTAAGCGCTAACGATTCTTCGTTAATGTTGTTTGAAATTAGTTCGGATATATTTTTTACATACAACTTCTCGTCTGCGTAATAAATTAAAATTAATATTTTTATTGTATGTAGAATCTATCTCATTTATATAAGTATTTAATCAAAATTATTGGAGTCATTTTGAAGATGTCGGATTCAGAAATGTATGATCTAGCAGTTATAGGCTCAGGTCCCGGTGGATATCATTCTGCGATCAGAGCAGCCCAATATGGGGCTAAAGTTGCTTTAATTGAGAAAGATAAGTTAGGAGGTACGTGCTTAAATTGGGGGTGTATTCCCGCAAAGGCATTATACGCATCTGCGGAGCTAATACAAAAACTCAGAGAAACTGGAGCCGATCATGGAATTATTAGCGATTTTAAGGTAGATTTTGCTAAGGCTGTTGAACGAAAAAACAAAGTTGTGAAAGAATTAACAGACGGAATTGCTACGTTAGAAAATAGGTGGAAGAACGACGTTTTTATCGGACATGGTAAGATTTTAAGTGGTAATGCTGAAGAAGGATTTGCAGTTTCTATAGAAGGAAAGGATAAAGAGATTATAAAGGCAAAACGAGTCATCATTGCTACGGGCTCCACTCCCGTCATGATTCGGTCATTCAACATAGATCACGATAGAATATTGACGAGCGACGACATTTTAGATCCCGACTTCAAAAATGTTCCGAAACGGTTATTGATTATCGGAGCAGGCGTAGCTGGATGTGAATTTGCGAACATCTTTGCAATTTTTGGGAGCAAAGTAATTATGTTAGAATACCTCCCATCTCCAATAGCAACTGAAGAGCCTATGATCGTGAAAGAGCTACAAAAGAAATTTAAAGACTTAGAAATAGAAATACACGTTTCTCAAAATGTACTATCTATTGATAAAACTGGATCGGGTGTAAAAGTGACTACTTATTCAGCTGATTTCCAAAGAGATCAAATAGATTCTGCTGAAAAATCATATTTTGAAGCAGACTACTGTTTAATATCTATTGGTCGCGCAAAAGAATCGGGTGAGTTAGGTTTAGAAAATTTTGGAATTGAGTCCATGCGGGGCGCAATTAAAGTCGATCATAAAACCTTAGAAACATCCGAGAAAGGAATATACGCAATTGGAGACGTTACTGGAGGAATAATGTTAGCTCACGTTGCTAGACACGAAGGCAATGTCGCAGTTGCAAACGCTTTAGCTAGCTTAGGTGCTTTTCCAATAAAAAAAAGATATACTGATTACACTGTCGTTCCAGCAACTATTTTTACATCTCCGAATATAGGTTCAGTAGGTATTCGCAGAAAACAGGCTAAAGATATGGGCTACGATGTATTATTTGGAAGATTCCCTTACGAGGCTTTAGGAAAGGCAAAGTGTATAGGAGAAGAACGCGGATTTATATTGATATTAGCTGATAAAAAGACGAATATGATAATAGGAGCGTCTTGTATTGGAGCAGAGGCACCAGAACTAATTTCTGAAATCGCATTAGCCATGAGACATGGATTAACAGTTCATCAAGTTGCTGAAACAATACATAGTCATCCAACCTTATCTGAAATGGTTCTTGAAGGAATGGAAGATGTTTTTGGCATGGCAATTCACAAAAAATCGAGACCCATAGGACTAAATGATTAAAATTTCTTTAATTTATTAAAACTAGCGTTTAATGTATTCAACTTTGAACGAGGTTAATTTTCCTTTTTTAACGATAATTTCTCGAAAGGCTCCTGCTAAAGCTGGTTTGAAATAACTCCCTAATCCTAATGCGGGGGTTTGAACAACATAAGGGGCATTAAGTTCAACTTCTTCTTGCGTTTCATATTGTTCAGAGTAGAGATCGTAAAAAATAGCTGCTGGATTTTCTAACTTTTCAATACTATATGGAAGTGTGTTCGAGGTATTTTTAGGTATGTTCTTTATATCCTTTAATCGAAATTCCTTTAATTGGTGTGTATGTCCCGCTAGCGTAAGAAGACAATAATCAAGGCAAAATTTAAGAAGTTTAGCCCAGTTTGAAGATATAGTTCCATATTTAATATCAAATTTATCGTCAATTCGAGCTGAGGAACCTTTTTTGCCTAATTTTGCAAGTAAAGATTCTTTAAATTGATCAATTGAAGTTAAAATGTCTTGGGGAGTTTTTGATATCGAAAAACGCTTACGAGAGCTAATCGTTTTTTTGGGATTAATTGGAGGGCCATGAATCAATAGAAATGTGTTGTTCCCCGGTTTAATTTCATTGTTAGCTATATTTTCTAAATACTTTATTTGTTTGTTAGTAAGTCCAGTAACTGAAGGATGCCCACTTACGAAATCTATTATATTTTTAAAAGAGTCTGAGCCTGAATTTAAGAATATGAAATTGTTATCTCCTAATTTCAGGAAATAATCCAGAGAAATGTTAATTTCCCTTAAGAAACCCTTTAGGGATCGAAAATTTTTAGCGATTGAACTAATTGGATTTGCCAACAACTCGTCGTTTAAAGCTATCGCTTCTTCTCCGGTTAAACCTATTTTCTTGTATAAATTACCCCACCTAAGATCATAGTGGGCTGTTCTGAAGTCATGATTGCCCAGAGTTGTAAATATGGGGCATAACAATTCTTCCCCAGAAACCATTCCTCTTCTTTTTTCTTGTGGAAGATTTAGTACGATTTCTTTAAAAATCCGCCAGTTACTATATTCGTAGTCAAAGTCTAAATCTTTTCTTTTCTCCTTATCAATTTTAGAAAGTATAGCAAAATCAATAATATCCCCAGTCAGAACTATAAAATCTAAATCACTTTGTATTACTTGTTTGTTTGCAAGCTTTATGAAGTTTCTAAAATTATTATTAGGGTTAATATATCGCTTGTGGAGAGGTTTTGTAGTTTTAATTTTTTCCTCTGGCTGTCTCATCAATAAACGTTGGAAAAAAGAAACTGCTTTTGCACTTTGAGCAATAATTTCGCTGACATCTGATTTTCTTACTAAAGTTTTCCATTTTTTAACAATTTCGTAAATTCTATCGTTACGTTCAGCTAGATGCAAATCCGTTGCTTGTAAAAACTTGAAATCTATCCACTCATTTTTTGATACTACTATAGAATGATAATTAGTCAAAATAGGTTTATTAAGTTGTTTAAATTCCATGTCGAACATTACAAAATTAAAACTCTTTAAAAAATCAATTACTTCGTTAGAAAGTTTTATGTATATAGTCGCTGTGTAATACTTATTCAAACTTCCAAAAATTTCGTGCTTGGTAAGATAATTTTGTGGATTAGAATAGTTATCATAACTTGGATTATCAATTTCATAAGAATTAGCAGTACCAACCTTTAATATTATCGGTTTTATCACATCTCCTCGAAAAGCGCGTGGTCTCAATTTCATTATTTTCTCAGATGGGATGATATCAAATTTATTTCCTTTGGAATCTGTAAGTTCACCTGTGATAGGTATTTCTTCTTCAATCTTCTCCGTTTTATCCCTAATGAAGATACGTTTAATTCTGCTCCAAATACCTCTTTTTTTTTCTTTTTCAAGCCTTAATAGGCGTTCTTTTTTCGCTTTCTCAAGATATTCTAACAATTTCCACTTGTATTCAAGAATGGGAATTAGGTTTATATTATCCTTGATAAATTCCTCAAAATGAGCTGAAGAGTCAAGATTACTAACAAATAATAATTTTACTTCAAATTCATAGTTCTTTAATTCGTTATCTATGTTCAAAAATAGAGGGTGTCCCAGATTTGGGCTGATCAGCAAAGCATTTTTAGGTCGGATGCTATTAGATTCAATCAAGGTTCAATAATTTTCAATCATATTTTTAATTCCTACTTATTGAAGAAGACTCAAGGCCTAATAAGTTTTTATTTGTTCAAAATGAAGTTTAAGATCTCTTAAAGTAAATAACTAGAATACGATCGCTAATTTTAATAATAATATTGCTCTATCGATTAGCGATGCTTTTTTATCGATGAAAAAAGTTATAATCTCTTCCAAAACTGAAAACCGGCAGAACTAGTTGAGGTTCACAAAAATTACATTATCTCCCCTAACCACAATATTCCCTAAGTCCTCATGCTCTTCTTTGATGGCGCCATCCTCATCCACATATTCAAAAAGTTGACTCGTTCCTTCAAGATATAGATTAAGATGCTCATCAAATCCCATAAGCATACCTCTAAACAACCGATTTCGCTTAACTTTTATCAAAATGACCTTATTAACAGATTCTTTCAAATAATCTATAGGTCTGTTAGGTCTACCCTGTTGGTAATTTTTCCTTTCCATTTCTCTTAACACTAAAAAAAACTATTTCAAAAAAATCTAATATAATAATCTAAATTGAAGTTCAGAATTAAAACCTTTTGTTTATATATTCTAATATGTTTAAAAAGATCACAAATAATTTGTCGATCATATGAGTAGTTTCAAATTCTTTATAGTCGTAATTTTATGAAAATTAAAGGATAAAATTTTAACGTGGTTTAGAGGGATTTTTAGAAAATAGCTTCTGAAGAATCAAAAAAAATATATGGGATATATTCCTAGTATCTTTTATAAATAAAGGCTCGTGGCGAAGCATGGATATCGCGGCTGCCTCCTACATAATTTTTATGGGGAAAGCAGAAGGTCGGGGGTTCAATATAAATCGCGCTTAACGATTCTTGAACACATCCCCTCGGGCCTGCTTTTTTATTTTTTAAATATATAATAAAAAATAAAACCACAAATCGTTTTTACGATATTACTCTATTTACATAACGTAAATTTATATAATTGTCTATCACATATATTAAATGTCAAAAAATAGAGGTGAAATTATGTCAAAAAGAATATTAAGAGTAGATATGACTAAACTTGAAGCGAAATTTGAGGACTTACCGACAGATTTCGTTGCTTTAGGTGGTCGCGCTCTAACATCTACAATCGTTGCGAATGAAGTAGATCCACTTTGCCATCCATTAGGTCCAAACAACAAACTTGTGTTTGCTCCTGGTTTGGTGACTGGAACAAAAGCTCCAACTTCGGGGCGACTTTCGGTTGGAGCAAAATCTCCACTGACAGGGGGTATCAAAGAAGCAAATGCTGGAACTAATTTCTCTCAGAAATTAGGGAGAATGAGGATAGCGGCAATAGTCGTCGAAGGAAAACACGCAGGAAACGATTATTATTTGTTAAAGATAACAATGGATAACGTTGAATTTATAAATGCCAACAAATGGTTAAACAAGGGACTTTACGAAGTTTATAAGGAATTATTTAAAGATTTTGGGGATAAGGTAGGAGTTTGTGGCGTCGGCATTGCATCTGAAATAATGGGAGCTGCTTCGGGGATATGTTTTAATGATCCCGAAGGATTACCTAGTCGATACGCAGGACGAGGAGGACTTGGAGCCGTTATGGCTTCAAAGGGTTTAAAATTTATGGTAGTTGACGAAACTGGGGCGCCAGGAGTAGAAATTCTAAACCAAGAAGCTTTCGATATGGGAGTGAGGAAACTAAGAAATGCACTAACGAGCCACGATGTAACTAAACCAGGTGGAGGCCTTAACTCGTTCGGTACTAGTGTACTTGTTAACATTATTAACGAGGCTGGTGGTTTGCCACAACGTAACTTTTCGTCTGGTCAAGACGATAGATCCGAAAAGGTGTCTGGAGAAGTAAAAGCTGAAGAGATTATGAAGAGAGGGGGCGTTCGTCCTCATTTCTGCAGTCCCGGATGTATTATCCAATGTTCTGAAGTATGGACAAAACCAGGTGGAAAAGATCCCGTGGGTGTATTAGAATACGAAAGCGTATGGGCACTAGGTCCAAATTGTGGAATTTATGATTTAGATATCATTGGAGAATTAAATAGAGCTTGTAACGATTTAGGTTTAGACACAATTGAAGCTGGCGGTTTGATTGGAGTAGCAATGGAAGGGGGGTTACTTGAATTTGGAGATGGTAATGGAGCTTTAAAACTAATGGAAGAAGTTAAAAATAAAACCCCAACTGGTAGAATTTTAGCTAACGGGACCGCATATGTAGGCAAAGCTTTTGGAGTAACCAGAGTTCCCGTTGTTAAAGGGCAGAGTTTACCCGCATACGATCCACGAGCAATAAAAGGAATAGGCGTAACTTACGCAACTACACCAATGGGAGCAGATCACACAGCAGGATATGCTATTGCTACTGAAATTATGGGAGTTGGTGGAACGGCAGATCCTAAAGACACCAAAAAAGCAGATTTATCACGCAATTTACAAATTGCTACTGCTGCAGTTGATGCTACGGGGTATTGTCTTTTCATTGCTTTTGCAATATTAGATATTCCCGAAGGATTAGAAGGAGTCGTTGACACACTTAATGGTGTATTAGGAACAAGTCTTACGGTAGATGATGTCCCTGGTTATGGAATGCAAATCATAAAAACAGAAAGAGAGTTTAATAAGGCAGCAGGTTTTACAGAGAAACACGACAGACTACCAGAATTTTTCTTAAAGGAACCTTTACCACCTCACAATGATGTTTTTGGTGTTACTGACGAGGAATTGGACAAAGTTTGGGGCGAATAACTTAAAATATGACTATCTTAGTGAAGATTTTTGGAGACTTGCGGAAGAAAATTGAAGGATCGAATGTTACAAACTCATTACCATCTAATAAACATATTGAGAGCGATGGAATCCAAACTATTGCCGATATTTTAAATAAATATGCAATTGAAAAAGAGGAAACAAGCCACCTTTTTGTGAATGGAACATATTCGGGATTTAATAAGAAAGTAAAAGACGGTGATAGAGTCGGTATATTTCCTAAGAATATGTCTCTATTATACAAATGGTACTTTACAAAAAATGAAGATGATTGATCAAGACGAAGTAGTTGCAACTGTGAAATTTTTCGCTAATTTAAGGAGTATTGCTCCACCAAAAAAAGTAATAGCGTTGCCTTCAGGAAGTACAGTAGGCACAATATTAGATATGTTTAATATTTCTAAAGATACAAAATTGATAATTCTAATAAATGGTGCCCCACACCAAAAGAGAGAAACTTTCGTCAAAAACGGTGATATCGTAGCAATTTTCCCTCCACTTGCGGGAGGATAATGTGAAATTAAAAAGTTTTATTTTTTTTCTTTATTTTCTTCTTTATTCTTGAAATCTATCCAATCTTCTTTGAAGAGCGAATATCGATATTCATCATAGTATTTTCCATCAACATAACAACCCTTTTTAAATGTTGCTACGCGAGTAAAGCCATTCTTTTCAGCACACCGCCAAGACCCGATATTAGCAGAATTAATACCGGCCTTAAATTTAAAGAGGTTCAGTTCGTAGAAACCGTATTCAATTATTAATTTCGTAGCCTCTTCTCCAATATTCTGCCCCCAATAGTCAGGTTCTCCGATTATCAAGCCCAAAAATGCTGTTTGAGCATACCAATCGATATCTGCAATTTCTCCAAAACCTATTGTCTTTTTATCTTTTTTATGCCATATTTCAAATGTAATTTCTCTTTTGTATTTATTTTCTGATGGCTCGAACATTTTTTTCATAATTTCTATAGTTACTGGAATGATATTGCGAGAATATATGCGTACCTTAGGGTCATTTTCCCATTTTACATAAAGGTTGACATTTTTGCTATTCAGCGGAACTAAATCGATGATTTCTCCTTCTATAAATACAGGAACTTGAGAATCGTTCATAGATATATCAATTTTATGTTATTCTTTTTCGTTTGATTTAATCCAATCTTTCTTGAAAAGAGCAAACTTATGTACATCGTGATATTGCCCGTCAACGTACTGTTCTTCTTTAAATATTCCTTCTTTTATAAATCCTAATTTCTCTGCAGCTCGAAGGGATCTTTCATTTGGTGTGTAGATTCCTGCATATATTTTGTGAAAATTTAATTCATTAAAACCGTATTCAATCACCAATTTAGACGCTTCACCGACTATACCCTTCCCCCAATACTCAGATTCTCCGATTAAGGCAAAAATGTTCGCATTACGACCTACCCAATCGATATGACCAAATCCAATATTACCTATCGGACGCTTATCGGCCTTGTGGTATATAGTTAAGTCGAGAAATTCCCTCATTTGTCCTCTTGGTACGGGTTCAGACCGCTTTTTTATTTCTTCTATAGTGCGAGGCCAAGCATTACGAGAATATCGGCGCACTTTTGGATCGTTGTTCCATTTACAAAACAGATCTACCCACTTAGAATTTTCAGCAACTAAGTCAATCGTTTCTCCCTTAATGAAAGGAAAGACTTCAATTTCTTTTTCTTCTTTTTTATCGTTATCTTCTGTCATGCTTACACTCATCATTAAAATGTTCTATCTCTATAACTCATTTACTTTCATCCAATCTCTCTTGAAAAGTGCGAATTTATGTTCGTCAAGATACTGTCCGTCAACATACATTGTTTCTTTTATAATCCCTTCTTTTTCAAATCCTAATTTCTCTGCTGCGCGAAGCGATCTTGCGTTAGGTGAAAACACTCCAGCGTAAATTTTGTGAAAATTTAATTCGGTAAAACCATACCTAACTAACAATTTAATAGCTTCTCCTATGATCCCCCGCCCCCAGTATTCTGGTTCTCCTATACTCCCGAATATATTCGCGTTTCGGTTCACCCAATTGATACGACCAAAACCAACAACACCTATTGGACACTTGTCGCCCTTGTGATAAATTGTAAATACAACAAAATCCCTCGTGTGTCTATCTGCTGGAGGTTCGAACCATTTTTTTACTTCTTCAAGCGTAAGAGGCCACATATTTCGAGCATAACGACGAACAATTGGATCATTATTCCACTTACATTGTAATTTTGCCCATTTAGAATTACCCGCAACTAAGTCAATTCTTTCTCCTTTAATGAAAGGAAAAACCTCTTCTTCATCTCGTTTTTTTTCTTCTGATTCTGTCATGTTTAAAACATATAAATTATCGATTTTTTTCTGAATTTAATGCGAATAAGTAATCTTTGGAGAAATTAAAGTTTTTCTTATTTTTGATTTAAACGAGTTTCGAACGGAAATTAACCATTTTTGATTTTCAACTTAATTTTTCTTCACAAATAATATGAAGCTATGAAAATAATGATTACAAATAGAATTACTTAAAGATATTCGCTTTTTACTTTACTGAACGCTGTAAGTATTAAAATCATAATTCCAATTATTATAAACATGATATACAGGTTCCATTGTACAATGAGTCCCACGATTGGATACAAAATCGCCATTGAAATGCTTCCAAACATATTAATTGTGCTAAGAACGGTAGCTCTATTTTCAGATTCAATCTGCTTATTAATTCCATTTATATAGATAAGTCCTCGAGTGTATCCGAAACTAACAATAAGGAAGAGCATTAAAATACCAAGAATGGGAATTACAGAAAAACCTAATAGAACAAATGCAAAACCAGAGATTATATTTACAATTATCAAGAGATCTTTTTTCTTATTAACTTTTTCAAGGAATCTTGGGATTAAAACATTAAATATTGCATTAAATACATTCATTGCTGCTAAGATAAAACCAAACAATACTATAGGAAGGTTGACAGCAGTTAGATATGGCTGATAAGTCCAAAATAAAAGGTGAATAAGAATTTGCACGAATAATCTATCAAAACAAAGGATTCTTAAAATCTTGTTTTTTCTCAGCTCGTTAAAACCATCCTTTAAAATTGTTAAGTATCTCGCGGTTTTCTCTTCTCTTTTAAATTTTGGCTCCTTATAGGTAAGTGAAGTAATAAAAGCACCAATATATATCAATCCCAAACATGTCATTGTAAATTGCAATGAGATAAATCCTGCAATGATGGAACCTAAAGGTGCAGACATAACATTTGCGATTATATTTAATAAATGTCTTCTACCTATAACCTTTGTTAGTCTATCTTCTTCACCCATTGTTTTTAATGTGCTATAGATAAATGCTTCGTCTGAACCTGACGATAAAGCTATACTAAATGCCCAAAGTGTTTCAGCTATGAAGAACAGAACGATGTTTGGGTAAATACTGTATGTAAATGCAGCTACGACAACAAATATTGCAGATAAAACTAAAGCGGTTTTCCTACTCAAATAATCGGCGATAGCCCCAGAGGGGATTTCGAAAATAAAAATCATAAACATAAAATAACTTTGTAAAAGCATCATTTCAAAAAAAGTTAAACCACCCCACACAGTCATATACGGAAAGTAAACGCCCCGGACTGTATGAATGCCGAGGATAAATCCGAATATATAGAACTTCCAAATATTTGCTGAGAATTTATGCTTATTTTCATCTTGGCTCATTTGAAATCACTTCTATATAATAAACCAGCATTTATTTTTTATTAATTTATTGGTTAGAGAGTTCGGGATAGTTCGCAGTTAGTTTCTTATTGAATTTAGTCTAAATATTATCTACAAAAAATTTAGTCCTCAGTTTGAGAATGAAAAAAAAAAAATTATAAAAATTGAGTTTTATTCTACATTAATTTCATTGCCAGAGCCATATCATTATCAGTTAATTTCTTTCTACCGGCGTGACGAGTCATTTCAAGAGCTTTGTTTGTTACTGCTCTAGCGACTTTTTCAAGATAGTCGACTAATGCGTCAACAGCTTCACGAGCGACCATTTCAGCGCCGTTATCTTTCATTAACTTTCTAACGGGTGACCAGGCAAATACTTTTTTAGCCATTATTTTATTCCTCCACTTTTAATTTTTACTAATTTTTTGATAAAGTTCACATGTATTACTTTGAACTTTATTATAGTATAATACTTCTTTCAAATATTTAAAACTTGCGTAAATTTTTCGATAGAATATGTTTCGGTTAATAATTTCATCCGATCGACAAAATTGCGATGTAAGAGAAGAAAAGCGATAAAGGTACTGCTGAGCCCTTAGATCAGAGATTTTTTTTTACTTTGAATAATGGCAGCGATTCAGCTAAATCCAGCTAAATATTAAACTAAATTATTATTAAGAGAAATAAATTTAAACCAATTTTAAACCAATGATTTCCTCATCAATAAGAAATGCTCATCTTCTTTTATAATTGAAAAGTCTTCTAATTTGAATAAAGATACCGGACCGTGATAACTGTGAGCATCTGATAGATCACCTTTTCTTGGGTAAGCTTCAATCCAAGTGAAACCGTCTTTCCTTAAAGCTTTAATGGCGTGTTTTAATAGTTTTCGGGCTATTCCTTTTTTTCTGTGGGCAGGAGCTATTAAAAAGCACACAATGGAGGCTACTTTTCCTTCAAGAGTATCTTCAGACTCGGCATCAACAGGAGTTTTTTTATAGGCATCTTTTGAGTTGACATTACACCATCCTACGGGTTCGTTGTCTATGAATGCTAACAGTCCGCTCATTTTTTCCTCCTTGATTAATGTTACTGTTGCGTTTCGATTCTGTTCCTTTGTTGCATTTCCCCATTCTTCCATATTCCCAGCAAAGTGATAAAAATGGCAATAACAACCCCCCCATTCGGG
>JAGXOB010000039.1:12915-14133 GCA_019894735.1 Promethearchaeota archaeon
GTTCCTTTGTTGCATTTCCCCATTCTTCCATATTCCCAGCAAAGTGATAAAAATGGCAATAACAACCCCCCCATTCGGAATTATCAGAAAAGGCAACATTATCAAAAAAATGTAAGAAATCCTCGAGTAACTCAGGTGTTAATTGTTTGATGATTATATTCAATTTTAATTCACTCCTTTGTAGTTATCTTACTTTTGAGTTTGATAATTAAAAAAGATATTCTTTTTTATATGCTTATACAAGGGGATTATCATAAACTTCTTTCCGTTTATCTAATCCTAAAATAAAAAATAGAGAATTATATTTTGTTTTTTTTTATGTCTTTTTTTTTCTCCTGATCAAACGAATCACAGCATATCCTGCCGATGCTAATGTGCTATAAGTTCCACCGTTAATTAATCCACCCCATATGCCGTTTAGTGGAACCTCAACCATTTCGCATATTAAGAGACAAACTTCAACGTACTTAGGAAATATAATACTTCCAGGCCAAACATTCAATGGAGCAATTATTGTTGTTAATAAAACTCCAGTGAAAACAGCAAAAAAGGTTATTTTAAAATATATATCAAAAAAACTATCAGCTGACTACGACATTTTTATTAACCATGTTAAAAGTTTAAACAAAAAGAATTAAGAATAGTATAAAAATCTTCAATAATAAATACTAAGTAAATTTCTAAAAATATTATAAAGAATTCGTATGAAGAAAATAATTGCGATCACCAAAGGTGATGGGTGCGGTCCCGAAGTTGTAAACGAAGGAATAAAAATTCTTAAGATTGTTTCAGAGTTCACCGACTATGATTTTGAATTCAAAGACGCGCCAGCTGGAGGTGAGGTTTGGAAAAAATATGGCACCAACCTTCCTGATCAATCGTTTGAAACGATAAAAAAATCTGATGCTCTCCTATTTGGTGCTATTGGTTTACCTGATTTGCAACCAGGGGTAGCAGAAAGTGCCATCATGAAGCTTCGGCAAGACTTAGATTTATACATTAATTTGCGACCCGTAAAATTATACGAAATTCTCCGCGAGATCTGTCCTTTAAAGGATGATTTTATAGGAGACGGAATAGATATCACTTTCGTGCGAGAAAACACTGAGGGCCTTTATAAAAATATCGGAAAGTTAGAAGAAGATTCTGCTGAGAATCTAATGCTTTACACCAGAAAAGGTTGCGAGCGCATAATAAAATTTGCTTTTGAATTTGCTA
>JAGXOB010000039.1:14229-18527 GCA_019894735.1 Promethearchaeota archaeon
GCATTTTTCACGAGATTAGTAAAAGCTATCCAAAAATAGAAATAGACGACATTTACATTGACGCGTTTTGCCAATGGCTTATTCGTGCACCTTACAAATTTCAAACTGTTGTAACCGGTAACATGTTTGGTGACATAATAAGCGACGAAGCCGCGTTCTTAATTGGGAGCCTAGGAATGGCCTCAAGTGGCAACATTCATCCCGGTAAGGTTTCTATGTACGAACCAATACACGGTTCAGCACCAGATATTGCGGGAAAGGGGATTGCTAATCCAATAGGGACCATTTTAAGCGTAAAATTAATGATGGAAGAATCGTTTAATTCACTCGAAATAGGAAATGAAATCGATAAGGCGGTAGAAGCGGCGTTGCAAGAAGGAAGGACCGTAGATATAAAAAGTAAAAGCTTAAACACGCTCTCAACTATAGATATGGGAGATTTAATCGCAAATAAATTAAAAAGTAAATTAAAAGCTTAAAAATAGTTACTTGAGTTTTCTAGTGTTTACAATAAGGTCTAACAGAAGTATAAGATTATCGTATATTTTTTCTCTGTAATCTGAACCGATTTTGAGAAAGAGAACTGATACTACCTTATCTTCTAAATCTTTGTCGATAACAAATTCATCCATCAATTGTGCATAGTTTTTATCGTCGGAAACTCGGATTCCTACAAGAACGGCCCGTTTTTTCCTCAATTTTCTGATAACGTTCATAAGAGTCTCTCTCCATTTTGGATCAATGTGTTCCTTTTCTCGAGCGTCAAAAATAATAAAAACACCATCTGAATTAGAGAGATTAAATTCGCTGTAATCGTAGCTGCTAACTATCAACCCGTTTTTGTAGGGATATAACTTCTCGTTGTGGTTGTCTTTTAATTTCGAGTATTCGCCTAACTTATCCATACTCACTATTGTTTGAAATCCGGGATTCCAGTTTAAATTTTCTGTAATAAATGTTAATTCTAATATTACAAGTTTTTTTAAAGTCGAAACTATAGCGTTAGTTAAACTTTCCTGGATTCGATCTTTTTCTTTTTTTTTACTTTTTATAATATAATGGTATGCAATTAATTCAAAGGCGTCTTTGACATTGTTTCCCGTCAGAGCACTCGTTTCAATGTATTCTATACCATTTTCTGAAAGTGATTTTGCTAAGGTTTCTCCCTCAGCCGTAGATACCACTCTTTGTTCAGCTAAATCTTCCTTATTCCCAACAAGAATGATTGGAATATCTGTTTCATCAATGAGTTCATTGAGTTCTTTAAACCAATCTTTAACTTCTTCAAACGACTTCCTATTAGTGATGTCATAAACAATGAACGCAGCTTCAGCACCATTATAATAAATTCTACGAAATCGTTTAAAGTATTGTTGCGCTCCAATATCCCATAGTTGAACGTTCAACTCGTTTCCTTGAAAGTCAAAATTATGAGCAAAAATGTTAAGACCTATTGTGGCTCGATAATCGCTAGAAAATTTGCGTTCTACAAATTGACGGATTAACGATGTTTTCCCTACTTCATGGCTTCCTACGAGTACGAATTTAAAAGAATAAGCTACGCATTCATCTGATTCAGATTGACATATTGATTCTTTTAGTTTTTCGTGTCTTTCTTTTTCGTAATCAAAATCGGGAATTGCTAATTGAATGGTATCGTCCTCACCAGAATTAAGAATTTGAGCAGTTTTTTCAGCCAAAAAATATGTATAGGGGGCAACTTTTTCAACTGACGCCATGCTATTAAATATCAAGCTTAAAATTCTCTCCTCATCAATTGTAATAAAAAGCAAACGATGCTCGTCCGTGTCAAAAGAAGCAGTGCCAAATTTCTTAAAACTGAACTCGTTCCTTATCCTTTCTAAAACAGGATTTATAAGAGTAGTTAAAACCGACACTATTTCTATGTTACTCTCAGTGTCCTTCCTTTTTTCTCCCGCAATAACAAAACCTTCGAGATCTGATACAATAATTGCCTCTACATCAGAAAATCTTTCTAAAAAATTGTTTAAAATCTCATCAAATAATCTCTTTCTATTCACCGTCATTGGAATACACCTTTAAATTGGAAGTTGATCAAGAAGAAAACATTCTTATCATACATATAAGATAACTCATTTTTAAAAGTAGTTATTTGAAAATATTAGATTTTGGAGTATAATTAAACAATATTTTTTACGAATTAATTATGGTACTAAACATTACTTCAAGTTCATCATAGATTTCTAAACGATACTCGAAGCCTATTTTGAAAAATAAGAGAGAGACCAATTTTTCTTCTAAATATTTATTAACATTAAATTCATCTAAAATATCTGACCAATTGGTTTCATCAGAAATCCTAATACCAATCAAAATTACTTTATTTTCTTTTAAATTCCTAATAATGTCAATTACTACTTCTTTCCATTTAGGATCTATATGGTTTTTGCTTCGCGCATCAAAAATGACAAAAACACCATCAGATTCTGCAACTTCTATATTATCAAAAAGGTAATTTTTTACGAGTAATCCATTGGAATATTGATACAATCTTTTTTCTTTGTTATCAACAATTTTCTCACACTCACATAAAATATTAACTTCATTCAAGATTTGCAGCCCTGGGCTCCAAAAGGGATTTTCGGTTATGAACGTGATCTCTAATTTCTTTTTCTTATCTAAAATCGAATTGATCTGAACCATTAAATTTTCTTTTAATTTTTGTTCTTCTCTCTCTTTACTCTTCGTAATATAATGATATGCTATTAAACTAAACGCATCTCCAATATTCTCGCCCGTTAAAGCACTGGTTTCAATATATGAGAAATCACCATCAGTGCTTTGTTTTGAAAGTTCGTCGACCAATGCTATTCCTTCTTTATATTGAACAGTTCTCTGATCAGATAAGTCAATCTTATTTCCTACTAAAACTGTAGGGATATTTTTGTTGTCGAGAAAATCCTCTAGTTCCTTGTACCATACCTTCACGTTTGAGAAAGTTTCTTTTTCGCAAACATCGAACACAATGAATGCAGCTTGAGCGCCCTTGTAATAGGTTTTTCGAAATCGCTTAAAGTACTGTTGAGCTCCCACATCCCAAAGTAAGAAATTCACCTCGTTCCCATAAAAGTTCATTGAATGTGAAAGAACATTTAATCCGAGAGTTGAACGATAATCAAGAGAAAATTTATTTTCAACAAATCTCCATACAATTGAAGATTTACCTACAGCTTTATCCCCTACAATGATAAATTTAAATTTATAAATACCTCCCGAATCTAAACGCATCTGATAAATCTGTTCTTTAATTTTACCTGTATCGTTCAGAATATCAATCTCCGTTCCAAAATTAGGTATATCTAATTGAAAAATATCCTCTTCACTTGCGTTTATAATTTGAGCTGTTTTTTCTGCAAGAAAGTAAGCGTAGGGGCTAATTTTATCAACAGAAGCCAGAGTATCTAACACTACGCTAAGAGTTGTGTTGTCATCTATAGAAATAAAGAGTAATCGATTTTCTTCCGTGTCAAAACTCGCGGATCCAAACTTTTTAAAAGCAAATTCATCACGTATTCTTTCTAAAACTGGATTTATTAAAGCGGTTAATACTGACACTAGTTCCATATCTACAGTTGCTCTCTTTTGTCCAGATATGATAAATCCTTCGCGATCAGATACAATTAAAGCATCAACATCTTCATATTTGAGTAAAAATTTAGTGAGAAGCTCGTTAAACAGCCGCTTTTTATTTACAGACATAATGGATTACTAAATAATACGAATATATTAGAATGTATTATTAAAAACAACATAGACTTAAAAGTGATAATTTTATAATTTATTAAATAGTTTTCTGATTGATATGGCTACATGTATTATTTGTCATTTGGGTATTATTGAAGGATTAGATTCTTCCCAAGATTGTCCAAATGACCATCTCGCTCACACCGATTGTTTGAAAGAATGGCTACTTCATTCTTCAAACTGTCCTCATTGTAGAGAACCGTATCCAGATCGCGTTATCGCCCAATTTAAAGAATTTATTGATCAAAAAGAGACAGAAAAACTAGCTTCGATAGAGAATGAAGTAAGAAAAGAAGAAATAAAAAAAATGGAACAAGTTGCTTCTAAAATAATTTTTATGAAGTTTATTGAATCAATCGAAATTTTAATTAAAGAGGGAGAATTTGAATACGCTTTATCACGATTAGACTTACATAACAACGGGGGTATATCAATCCAAAAGGGACACGATATATTATTTTTGAAAGGTAAAATTAATTACGTAAGGGGACGTTACGATTTGGCAATTAATC
>JAGXOB010000003.1:0-264 GCA_019894735.1 Promethearchaeota archaeon
GTGTTGGTGGATTAATTCTAAATCAACCTCCAAGTGCTGCTTATCAATTCACTGGTGCAAGCATCTTTACATCGGTGTTTCTTATCATTTTAGGGATACTGACTCTATTAAAACCGTTAAACGATCTTCCGATTTCGAGCGTTTTAGGAATCCTTTTGGCCTCCATCGTGGTTGTAGTTGTTTCATTCGCTATTCCAGATCAAGTCGTTGAGCTTATTGCTGTATTTATTGATCCAAGACTGCTCTTAGCGATTATATTTATTA
>JAGXOB010000003.1:274-69617 GCA_019894735.1 Promethearchaeota archaeon
AATTTCGCCTTTAATATCATTACTTAAGTCATATTGGCAATTTGGACATTTTTTTGAATCTGTTAAATCAATTTTTGTGAATGTGTAACCTCTCCTGCCTAAAATTAAGTGATTGCAGTTTGGACAATAAGTATTTCCTCCTTTTTCGTGACTAATATTCCCTACATACACATAATTTATACCTTCCTTTTTGGCGATGTTATACGCTCTGTCTAATGTTTCAAGTGGAGTTTTTTCCACAGATGGTTGTTTAAAGTCAGGATGATAAGCAGAGAAGTGAGTAGGTGTGTCATTTCCAAGATTCTTAATAATCCAATTACATAGCGATTCAATTTCAGCATCGCTATCGTTCAAATCAGGAATGATGAGGTTGGTTATTTCTACGTGAATCCCACCGTTTTTAAATCTTTTTGCTGTTTCCAATACGGGTTGTACTGATTTTGCACTACAAATCGTCTTATAAAATTCATCTGACATAGATTTAATATCTATATTTGCAGCGTCTATTCCGACTTCGATTAGCTCTTTAGTAGCTTCTGGGGTAGAATACCCGTTAGTTACTAAGATAGTCTTTATATCTTTTTTTTTAAGCAATCTAGTGGTATCTATTATCCATTCGTGCCAAATAAGCGGTTCATTATAAGTATATGCTAGTGTTTCCGCACCACTTTTAATAACTCTTCTCATTAATTGCTCGGGTGTCATTTCAACTAGCGACATCTCGCGATTCTCGTACCCTTTAAGATCATAAAAACCATTTTTTCCGTTATCAGTTGGGTTTGCTTGACTAATAGACCAGTTTTGACAATTCTGACACTTAAAAGAACACCCAATTGATGCAATCGAATAAGCAGTAGAACCTGGCCAGAAATTATATAGAGGTTTCTTCTCAATTGGATCTAAACTGCCAGATGATATCATTGAGCCATATATTAAAGAGTATAATTCTCCCTCAAAATTCTTTCGTGTTCTACATATCCCTACTTTATCGGGTAGGATAGTGCATTCATTAGCACATACATGACATCTAACCTTATCTTCGTCAAGTTTATCGAATAATCTTGCTTTTACTTTCATACAAAATACCAATGTTGAGACTTTGTTTGCGAAATCTATCTCTAAATATATAATAGATAAGAAATTTTATATTTCTTATAGATTTAAAATGCATTATTCATATCAAAATGTAGTTATTTAAAATGTCAAGAATAGAAGAAGCTCTTTCAAATTTTAAAGACGATTTTAATTGTTGCCAATCAATATTTGGTACTTATGCAACTCATTATGGATTAGATCAGGATAAAGCTTTGAAAATATCTACTGGATTTGGAGGTGGAATGGCAGGTAGTGGTGGAACTTGTGGTGCTGTGACTGGAGCTTATATGGTTATTGGACTAAAAGATGGTATGGGATTAAGCAAGAATACGGAAGCGAAAGAAAAAACATATCAAACTATAAAAGAATTCTCTAACCAATTTCAAGAAAAAAATGGTTCGTTGATTTGCAAGGAACTTCTTGGTTGCGCTATAAACACTCCCGAAGGTAGGGATTATTTCAGTCAAAATAAATTATTTGAAAAAATATGTCTTCAATGTGTGAAGAACGCAGCAGAGATTTTAGAAGATTTGTTGTAGCGTATTATATTTTAATTGAAATTAATTAGTTTTCCTTCTTATTTATGACTGAAAATAAAGATGAGTATACCCAAAAAGAATTAGAGGTCCTCTTAAAAGAAAAATTAATTAATTTAAAAGATTTGGAGCAAGTTGGTAAGGATTCCAATTATTTTCAAGAATTAAGTGTTATTGCCCTAATTCAGCTACAATTAGAACTATTTGAAGAATCCGAAAAGAACTATTTGCTGTGTTTAAAACATTTTCAATTGCTAAAAGATAGATTAGGACAAGCAGCTGTTTATGGTGTACTAGCCACGCTTTATGATAAAAAGGGTGACTTCCAGAAATCAATTGATTTCTACAAAAATGCATTCGAAATATACGATGAATTAGAACAGATTGAAGAGCAAATCACTTGCCTAAAAGGAATAGGTAACAATTTCATCAAATTAAACCAATATGATGAGGCTTGCGATAAATTACTTGAATGTAGCGCTTTATGCTCCGATAACAACGATATTTACAATTTATTAGATTGTTTGGGTAATTTAATTCAAATCTATGAAAAACAAGAAAATTGGGATATTGTTTTTGAACTTTATAAAAAATCTCTTGAGGCTTTTCAAGGATTAGAAGATAACAAGGGTGTTATTGTTTCTTATTTTAATTTAGGTATTCTAAAAAAAAAGGAAAACGATTTTTATCAATCTCTTACATATTTTAAAAGAGGAACGAATAAAGCAATTGATTCAAATTATACAGAATTAATTCTGAAGGGATTGGGTTATGTTGGGGAGATTCTGGTTTATCAGGGTGAAATGAATGAAGCAAAAGAAACATACATTAAAGCTTTAAGCATTGCTGAAGAAGTAAAAGCAAATAATTCAATATTGCAGATAAGAATCCTATTAAATTCAATAGGATTAAATGAGGATGAAATAAACAAAGAGTTAATGACTTACATAAACAGTAGAAAACACTAGTAAAAACTATAAAATAAGATAGCCATCAAGTTTTAAATCAGTTTTTAAAAAATTTTAAATGAACGAATTTTCATTTTTAATTAAACGAGTATAAATAAAACATCGCTTTGTAATGAATAATTGTCCATTCTGTAAGCAGCCAATAGAAAGTTACTGGACCTATTGCCGTAATTGTAATAAACCTTTAATTACTAATATAGACGATGAACTTAGTAAAAGGTTATTTTCTCATTCTGATGGCGCTTCTTATCATTCAAACGGTTTCGAAGAAGAAGAAGAATACTACGATGTCAATGTTGTTGATGACGAATCTATCGAACTTGAACTAACTGAACTTGAAGCCCAACTGACTGAAAGCGAAAAATTAGGAAAAAACATGGGTAATCTTCTTTTAGCGAAAGCAAGTTTGTTTTATAAAAAGAGAGATTTTCCAGAAGCTTTAAAAAACTTAGAACTCGCATTGGAAAATTTTCTTGACGAAAAAGATTTCTTAAATGCAATCGTATGTCACAACGAATTAGGTTTAATTCACGAGGAAACTGGATTCTTTGATCAGGCCATCTACCATTTTGATAGAGCTCTAAGTACCTTAGAAGGTCTTGACGATTACATAAAGAAAATCCAAGTTTTGAATAATTTGGGTAACGTATATTTTTTAATTAATGATTTAGAACACTCCTACAAATATTACCAAGATGCTTTAAATCTAGCTGAACAGGAAAGTTTGGAATTAGATACTATAAAAACATCTAGTAATTTAGTCGAAGTTTTGATTTCATTAAAAGACTTTGATCGTGTTAAGAAAATATTGAAGATAAACTTGGAATATTTTACGAAAATTAACGATGTTTATGGAATTATCCAAACTCGTATCAAGTATGGTAAATTATATTATCATCTTGGAGAAGACTATTATGATCAGTCATATAATTGCTTAACAGGTGTATTAACACTAATCGATACAATTAAAGACCACACCTCTCTTATTATTCAAAGAAAATTGGAATGGGAGTGTTTTCTTTTCCTAGGACATCTATATTCTTTATGGGATAATGATTTAGAAGCAGAAGATTACTTTTTGAAAAGTTTAGAGGCAGTTAGAACATTTGAAGTTCAAGAAAATATTAAAGAAGGAATTGTCTTAGAAGCGATTGCTGAATTTTATTCTTTAAAAGGAGAGGATGGTAAAGCTATCGATTATTATCGTTATTCAAAAGATATTTATCAAAAATTTGGGGACAAGTTAAAGATAGGTGAAATGAAATATCATGTCGCAACAATTTTTCAAAATTACATTCAAGATGAACAAAAAGCAATACTATACTATGAAGAAGCTTTAGAAATATTTGAAAGCTTAAACAACACAAAGATGGCTGCAGAAATTTTAAACAAATTAGGAGATGTTTATGTCTCAAAACAAATGTTTGAGCTAGCTTTAAGTAATTTTGAAAGAGCAAAAGAATTTTATGTTGAAAGTGAAGACGAATACAATAAGAACATTGTAACCGAAAAAATTAACTCCTTGAGTGATGATGGTGTTGATAATTCTAATCTTTAGTTTTCCCGCCTATTTTATCCAAAATCCAATCTATTGAAAGGATTGATTTTCCATTATTCTGCCATAGAAAAAATAACACGCCTAAAATGGCGATATAGAGTATAAAGAATGGTAAAAACAAAATTAATGTTATTTTTTGATATAAAATCAAGATGAATAAAAATTGAATGAAAAATATGGTAATTGAATGCCTTCCATAGGTAGTTAAAATACGACAAAGTTTGCCATTTTTATATAAAACATCTGAATAATAATAAAAAATCGCAATAACTAGTAATGCCAATCCCATTATTATAAATAGATTAGAAGGAGTACCCCTTAATAAAAATAAAGGCAATCCGGGGATATATAATATAGTATGAGTTGCTAAAGTGGGAACTGTTTCTAGAAAGGGATACATCGATGGATTAAAATTATCTGCTCCTACTACTAAACCTATGTCAATAAATGGAAGAAATAGCCCACAAATCAATAAAACTAAACTGTATTTTATAATGGATTGAGTTGAGTGCAGATTTGCCTTGTTTGAATTTAAAGCGATAGATTCGAACATATATTCACCGAAAACAGTAGAAAAAAAAGGTATTGAAGCAAATGGCAACAGTGAAAAATTAGGAAAGGGAGAAACAAGAATAAAATGTATTACTTCTAATATTAAATTTGTATCTTTTGCGATAAATAATAATTCACGAATTCCAGGAGTTAAAAAAATAAAGCTTAATCCGATTACAAGTCTTGCCCATCTTACCAATTTATATGCTAAATAACATATAATTTGAGAGAAACCTAAAAAAACGAGGATGTTCCAACCCCATAGATTTAAGGGAAATCTTAAATTCGGATTTATTATTATATTATATAAGCTTCCTAATAAAATTAGAAAAAGAGCTTGTTTTAGGATTTTATTTCTATATATTTTTTCTGGATAGGCTCCCATTTTTTTATTTAAGGTAAAGGAAATTGAGAGAGACGCCACAAAAATATATAAAGATGGACCTATAACATCCAAAATAGTAATGATAAGACCATAGATCTCTTTTAATCCGTCTCCGAAAACTAACCAGTATTTTATAGAATTTAAAGCAAGAATTATTAAAACTGAGAATCCTTTTATGATTTCTACACTTTTTAGTTTTACCGTTAAATTTCCACCTTTACTGATCTCAAATTAATATTTTTATGTGTCTGAATAAAAATCTTCACTTTTATATGTTTTTCTAGCATATTCTACGAATCCAATTGATTTAATGAAATTAAATGAGACTTGATTATCTTTAAAAACTTCGCACCTCAGTTCTTTTACGCCTTTTTCTTTGAAATGATTCCACGCAGCCAATCCTATTACTGTCCCAAGCCCCTTCCTTTGAAAACGAGGTATAACACCTAGTCCCGCAATTATTCCATATTCTTTATTTGGACCTTCATAATCAAGTATTACAAAAGCACCATCAGATCCGTATGCTTTAGCAATCAAAAATAATGTGTCTGGGTAATCGTAAATTATCTTTAAAGTTTCTTTTGTTATAGCTCTAAATGGAGTACTTGAAACTAGCCAACTTCTATTATATAAATACATAACGCTATCTAAATCTTCCAAATTTGCTTCCCTAATTTTCGCTTGGAGAAAATTATGTTCTACTTTTTTCTTTAATTTCTCCTCAACTTCAGGTGTTATACTTGAAACGGGAAGTTTCATCTGAATGTACTCCAACCCCGTTGTAAGTATATCGTTCTCTATCTCTTCTTCTGTTTTATCCTTTTTCTCAAATGCTAGAAAAAAGCTACGAATTTGCGCTCTTTTTAAATTTAATCTACTCTTCATGATTTAAATCCTACAAACCATAAAAATTACTAATTGTCTAAATATAGTAAGAGTTAGTCAGAAATAAATATTATATATAATCTCTTATTGTAATTTGCTAACTTCGCTCTATTCATTATCTTTTTCTATAAGGAAAAAATAATTTGGAACTTTTTTTTTCTCAGCTTCTTTTAAGGATCTTTGAAGGAAAATTAGCGAGTTAATATAGAATCTAACTTACTTCTAATTTCATTTTCTATGTCGCCGTTTATAATTGCACTTCTTCTTAAAATTGAAATCCCTTGTTGAATTTTCTTATTTAAACTTGAATCTTCAAGAATATTCCTATTCTCGCATGAAAATTCAAAATTCGATCTTAATGCCATATCTTCTTCAATTCTTTCAGTAACGATATGTTTTAAGTTAACCATAGCTCCAGAAATTTCTTTATATCTGTTGTTTGGATCGCTTGTTACAAACCCGGGGAAAACTGAGACCATTTTTTCTTCCATCTTTTGCTCATTTTCAACAAACATAACATATAATGGCATATAGATCCATACTATTGGTCGAGAAAACAATTCTGATTGATTATCAGCTAACGACCAAGATACTAAATCCTGGGCTTCATTAAGGCAATTTCCATTTTTAGTTTGGACAATAGATTTTATCTTTGAATATATATCTTCAATATTTTTTTGTAGTGCTCTAATTTCTGAAATTTTTGCTTGCTTTTCATCCTCAAAGGCAGACAAATCTTTATCTCTATCCTGAAGCTGCATATCTAATGAAGATTTGAGAACTTCCAGTTTTTTTTCTGCTTCAATGTTAATTTCAAAAGCGCTTTCCTTCAATTCCATGTATTTCTGAGTTAAAGATGTAATCGAATTTACAAAATTATTACCTTCGTCTATTAAATATTTAAAATGGTTTTCAAAAGGATTAGTAAGATCACTAAAAACCTTACCTTTCAATATATCTGTCTGTGTAAAGCTTTTATTTTTTTTTATTATATCTTCCAACTGTCTTTCTGCAGTTTTAAATAATACCGAGATATTTTCAATTACCCTTCTTTTCTCGTTAACTTGCCATTGGTCAATTTTGTCGCTTTCTAAAGCGATTTTATCTTTAATTTGGCCTGAATCAATTAACTGGGATGTTTTCGTAATTTGAGAAGAAAAACGGGAATTTATGTCTTTTAATTGAACATTAACATCAATTAGCCATTTATCTACTTCTTTGCTAATTAATTCAATCTGAGTATTCCATCTTAGAGCATTACCTTTCATATAATCGATATAATTTCGATAATTATCTGCAATCTCTAAAGCTTGTTCCGTTGTAAAATTCGTTTCTAAAGGCATGTAATCTGCGACGGGTTTATATTCTGTAAAAGGTAATAACTTTACTAAAGTTTGAAGAAATTCGGGATTAACTAGGGATTCAATTTTTAGCTTCTGAAATTCTGTTTCTTCGTTTTCTCCTAAAGATTCTGCTCCACTATCTTCATAATTCAAAACTTCGGTAATTTTCTTTAGTTGTTCGATCTGTGTTCGATTTTCTATATTTCTTAAAAGATGCCCGATTAAAGGTTGTCGAGGCGGATTAGAAAGTTTGCCTTTTTTCGAAAAAACATTTAACCCATCTAAGATTATATGTGTGCTAATAACACCTTGAACGCAGAGGAATGGCCATAATAATCTGGAAAATGATACAACTTTCTCATCGGGTTTTAAATCTTTTGTTAATAAATAAAATGCTAATGCTAATTCATCATACTCATTAATTTGAGGTATAGCCTGAGAGGTGTTAAATAAGGGTAAAATATATTGATTGCCATGTATTGACATAAAATGAGCTCTTCTGATTTAAATTTATTTTATAATAGGGTTTAAAATAATCTAATTAATTAATACTAAAAATTTTATTTAAAATTATTTTTTAGAATAAAGGTTAAAAGAAAAATTAGAAATTTATCTAAGTTGTTCGTAATTATTCGCAATTACGATTATGAGTAATGAGAGTAAGATTAATAGAGGGGGTAAAATAGCCTCAACATGAGGAAATCCAAGAGATTCAAGTAATCCTTGAGCTATTCTTCCAGAAAAATAGATAAAGAATCCTATCGCGTTCAAGGCATAAGATCGTCTTAGAACTCCATATGTTTTTAGTGCTAAATAGACGAAAAGGAATGGAATGACTAAAACCATTATAGGTAATAAAATAAAGTTAAGAACAAATCTGCCTGCGGGGTACCCAAATATTGGGACTATCTCAATAACTATGTTATAAGGAGTATCTTTAAAATCAGGATCCATAAACAGTGCATCTGGTAATGTTAAAGCGAGAATACTAATAATTACAGGTATTAGAATCAAACAAACTTTAAGTACTATTCTAACATTCTTATTTTCTAATAATCCTTTAATTTTTGACTTGTTATCCGTCGTTTCTGAAACATCAGAAATAGGAGGAAAAATTAACGTCCCAAAAACGCCCATCAAACAAGCTATAGCCAACCAAGTAGAAAATGTGGCTAATCGGTAAAGAATCATAAGTAATCCAACTAATTCTATATTGCTCATCGTTCCTAAGAGTTCTGGGGCGTAAAAATAGTAAACAATAAAAAAGCCTCTCCCTGCGGCTAGAAATAAAAATAATATTGAAAAATAAAACCAATATAACTTTTTCGAAACTCTAAATCTCATTAGTAGAAAGTATGCAAATATTAGAAAATAAAAGCCTACAATTGCGTAATAAAGACCTGATTCGATACCATCCCATATGTCAAAATACAAAAAATCTTGAAAAATCATAATAAATCATAGATTAATTTTATTTACTAATTAATTTGAATTTAAAACTTAAAATTATAATTATAACTAATATCTTTTACACATATAAAAATTTACTTTATAAAATTTGAATAACATTATCGATTACCACCTTTTATCTAATGTATAATCTTAAAATACAAATATCAGCAATAATTCTAATAACTATTAAAGAAAGGTTTCGATATGAATGAAGATAGAGGATAAGATTGATACTTTCAATTCATTATTACGCCGTCGCGGGTTTATTTGGGGCCCTTCTCCGGAGATTTATGGAGGATTAGCGGGATTTTATTCGTATGGTCCAGCGGGAAAGGCTTTGAAGAATAATATTATATCGACCTTCAGGCGTGAACTCAGAGCTTATGGGTTTAATGAAGTTGAATGTCCAGAAATATTACCCAAAATAGTATGGGAAGCTTCAGGACATCTGGAAAGATTTACTGATCCCGTTTTTCGTTGTAAAAAATGCGAAACAATGGTAAGAGCGGATAAGTTTCTTCAAGAACAACTACCAAATGAATCAATTGATGGCTTATCTTTTGAGGATATGGATAAATTATTACAGCAACATGGATTTGAATGTCCAAAATGTGATACTCCTTTTGGAAAAATTGAAGAATATAATCTAATGCTGCAAACTTCAGTTGGGAATGGCGTAACAGCTTTTTTACGTCCAGAGACTGCTACTACAACATACCTCTTGTTTAATCGTCTCAATCAAGATGCTCGAAGACAGTATCCTATAAAGGTTTTTCAATATGGGAAAGCTTTCAGAAATGAAATATCTCCAAGACAGCTAGTTCTTAGAATGAGGGCATTTGATCAATTTGAGATTCAACTATTTATTGGAAAGGAGCAAGAATTGAATTTTGAGGAATTTGATGAAATAAATCAGAACGAACTACCACTATTAGACTGGAAATCTCAAGAAGTTCAAGTAAGTATCCCAAATAAAATCTCTCTTAAAGAAGCAGTAGATAAAGGGATTCTTAAAAAGCCCGCTTTTGCGTATTGCGTCTTTTTAGGATATCATCTAACCTCAAAATTAGGTTTTCCGGAAGAATCAATTAGATTAAGACAACACTCTCCTAAAGAAATGGCCCATTATGCTGATGACGCCTGGGACTTAGAAATAAACACTGAACAATTTGGATGGGTTGAAATTTGTGGGATTCATGATAGAACAGACTACGATCTGAAACGACATCAGGAATATTCAAATCAAAACTTTAAAATTCCAATGGGAACAGATCCAAACTCAAAGGAAATTCCCCAAATACTTGAAATTGCGTTCGGTCCTGATAGAATCGTTTATACTCTTCTTGAAACTACTTTTAATGTGGAGGATGAACGAATAATACTAAACTTAAATCCCCAACTCGCTCCTAACCTTGTTGCAGTATTCCCATTAGTTAAAAATAAAGAAAAAATACTAAATTTAGCAAAAAAAGTGCATAAATTATTATTAGATCATAGAATAACTTCTTTTTTTGACTCTGCGGGATCAATTGGAAAGAGATATAGAAGGCAAGACGAGTTAGGAACACCTTATTGCATTACAATAGATTATGATTCTTTAGATGATAACACTATTACTATTAGATATAGAGACACAATGGAACAAAAGAGAGTATTAATTTCAGAAATTTTAGACCATATTGATGACAAATAATAAAAAATAAAGTCAAAATATCCTTTAACACCAGAGGTTTTCAGAAAAAAATTTTAAAGAGAAGAACATTTTTCTAAAAAATATAACGATAATTAAAAAATAATTTAAATCGGCTGTAGATTTATTATGAATTTCAATAACAATTTTGCTTTAAGATTAAAAGGGAAAAGGAAAAATAAAAATACTAAAATTTTCTTTTGCACCTTCTTCCTACTCCTGTTTGTATTCAATGTTTTCTTTTTTAACGATAATTTATTTCAAGATAACAGCATTGGGAATGAATTTCTGACTCAAGATGACAACAATTTTGATATAACTGACATCGGTCTGGCAGCAGGCCCAGAAATTTTTATCGATCCTTTTAAAGTTAATTTTACCAAGAAATGGAATTTTTTTAAATTTAAATACGAATCCGAATTAGATATGGATGTAGAAACGTACTATCGAAAAGGTGATAATCTAGGGGTAGTTACTTATGATAAAGTATACTCTATTGACAACCTGCTGTTGTATAAAACTCTATTGAAGGATGATACAGATGCATTTGATTCTTTTGATACATATTTAAAATTGAGAGATTCATTATTATGGTATCAAAACAGTGTTGATCAAAATGAGTATGGTTTCGTAAGGTCAGTTGATAACACTACAGATGAAATATTTGACGATACCCGTTACTTAATTGATAATATAATGCCAATATTTCTGTTAATTGATAATGTTGGAACAGAAATTAACAGTTTTAGCATTAATAGTATCTACCCCAAAGACTCAATCGAAGAAGCGTTTCTTTTAATAAATTCTTCTCAATTTCGGGACGATACACACGAAGGATTCTATGATCATAACTCAACGACCGACAAATACGCAGTAAGCAATATGTATGCGATGCTAGCTGCTCTTGAAGTTCGCCGGATTTACGATGAACTCAATCTAGATAATACAATTAAGAATAGTGCCTACGAGATAGCCAATATGACTATAGATATACTATTAAGCGAGTTATGGGACAATACTGACGGTGGGTTTGAGTATTATGGAAAAAACGACTGGTCTTCAGAACCAGGAAGCACATATAAATACTTAAAAACCAACGCATTGGGCATTATAACTCTATTAGAATATTGGATCGATTCAGGAATGCAAAACGACTCTACATACCTTAAAAATGCTACATTACTATTTAACAAAATGGATGCATTATGGGATTCAGGAGAAAGTGCTTATGAACAATTCCGAGATTCAAACTGGGTTGGTATTCCATTAGCTAATGCTACATACATAGACTTAGAAGCGAATTCTATCATGATGTCAGCTTGTTTAAAGCTTTTTGAATATACGGGTAATCTTACTTATTATGATCGGGCATGGGACTTATATAACACCTTTGAGAGTTCCTTTTACGATACTTCTGTTAATTCTTATAAAAAATCAATAGATCCAGTTGATAACGGCAAAGATCTGTATGCCAATCTTAGATTATGCGAAGCATATTTAGAAGCCTATGATATCTACAATGACACCCAGCTTAATTCAATGTATAATGTATCAACTCAATTTCCAGATTATATCTTTAATCAAGATACTCTAAACATTACGAGCGTTTATTCTTACACTAAAACCGACAAGTATTACAATATTTCAACACTACAATACGAAGAATTTACAGTTGAACACAAGATTGACGATGCTTCTATTAGTTACATTTTAAAAACCCCCGATCAAGTAATATTTGACACGATATCACAACCAATTACGGATACATCTTCAACACTATTGTATAGTATTACGGACGCCTTGGAATTAGGAACAAGGTATTACATTCAAATTTTTGCCAACTGTTCTAATTTTGGTATTTCTCATACTTTAAAGCAATTTAATGTGATTTCTGGGTTAGTGAATTCCTCTATTCTAGGGTTACCACAGACATTATATCAAGGACCTATAGTAAATATTACGATTCCTATTAACAACACTCGTTCTGAAGATATTAACCTAACTGTGTCAATGGAAGGACTCGATATAATCCCTGATTATCAAAATATAACCTTTATCACTAATGTGTTAACAAACGTGACATTTAATCTAACCACGATTTTTGATGCTGCTATCGGCCCTCACAACATCAGCTTTAAATTTAAAGAAGGGGATATTACCTATTTAATTATAAAGAAAAGTATTATTATTGGACATTCCTTTGATTACTCAAGTTTTATGTATGAAACTGATATAGTAAATGGAGAAAGCGCCTTTGTTTCTATGATTTTAACTAATTTCTTGCCCAATAACACTCAAGTTTTTAATATCAGTTACTACCAAGACGATTCCGCAATTTACCAGGAAGAAATATTTTTATTCGAAAAGGAAATCAAAGCTATGTATTTCGTGTTGAATTATACTTTTTTTTCCGAGGAGGATCGTTATAATATAACAATGGTTATTTCAAAGGGTGAAACGGATTTCTACACTAAACAATTCTATGTTGATATAATTCCGAAGTATGAAATACTGAGCGTGACTTTTCCAGAAATTGTAGAGCAAGGAGTTGTAGCTCAATTTATTCTAACCATACAGAACAATCAAGATAAATCCGAAGCATTTGCACTCTATGTTAATGGTGAACGAGTAACGACAAATCTCAACGGTTTTGGACCTGGAATCAATAGGGTTGTGTTTGAAGTACTTCCTAGCATAAACCCATATGAGTTTGGAAAAAAATATTATATATTCGAATTAAGGGACGGTTCCAATAATCCTATTGCAAGATATTACTATGAAATCCAATTGGAACTATCCTCATTCAACTTAATTGTATTTTATATTCTTCCTGTATTGATTCCAGTATGTATTGCTTTAATATATAAAAATAAAGAAATTAAACATAAACTATTAAGAAGATGATTGAAAAATGAGTAGAAAAAGATCACCAATTAGGTTATTTTTGATTGTATTTACTTTCACGACAATAGTATTATCTGCTTGGGCAGTTTCAATAAATTTTAACAATGATTTTGATTTATCTACTGAACAAGAAAACGCACTTTATGATTTTCAGAATAAAACTGATTTGAAAAGCTCCAATAATGGACTTCCTTTAAATTATTCATCTATACATCGAAATACAACAACTGTCTTTAGATTATTTGAATCTATTAAGTTTGACATTAACGCATCAGGATTTGTTAACCCGAATTATACCATTATGGCAATTCAGTATTTTAATAAAGATGTAGAAGACTTTAACATGGATTATGTGTCAGGTACGGATACTAATTTTACATACACTTATACTCCGAGATACTATGACCATACAGGATTTTCAAATGTGAGTTTCTTAGTATACAATATAACTAATGATCTTCTTAGTTCTACAATCCCAATTACTAATTTTACTATTAGATCAAATTATTTGCTACGTTTTACCCGCCCAGAACCAGAATACCATTTAAACGAAACTCTCTATGCGGAATTAATTGTTAATGACGAACCTCTACCTTACGACTTTAATTGGAATGTAACTATAGTTGATGGTGATAACGAAACTCTTCAAAGCAATTTATTTGATGTGGGTAATAATCTAGAGCAGTTTTCTTTCGTCCTCGATGATAGGTTTAATTTTACAAACGATTTTTATTACATAAAGATCAACATTTCGGACGCTTCTAGAGATACTACAGAAGCCGCGTACTATCCCTTCAAAGTGTTAAATTCTTTACCAGAAATCGTTGAATCTACGGTTGAGTTTTCGGTATCTTCATTGAAGAGAACAGAAGATTGTACCCTTAATTTAAATGTTACAGATAATGATACTTACACTAAACCAGAAAATCTAACGGTTTCTCTAACAATTCAAGATTCTACTGGTATTCAAGAAGTTCCGATTCAATTAACCAATAATGATGATTGGACTTTTACCACGACTTTTGCAATAGATATTAATAAACCTTTAGGAAGATATCAAATGCATATAGTAGCTGAAGACCAATATAGTGGAAAAGACAATTTTACAACGGCTATTATAGTTCTAAATAACCCTCCTGAAATCGATGGGTACTTTGTTAATGGATTTAACATGAATCAGAGTATATCGGTAAACTATGGAGAAGATTTAATTTTTACATTTGATGTTAGTGATATTGAAGAGAGTATTGATTATATAACGGTTTCTCTTTTAGATGCAGAAAATAATTGGTACAATATATCAAAAAAATACAAAAGCGGTCTGCAAATTATAATCAGAACGGAAGAATTAATAACGGGAATTTGGTACGTTTATATTTCTGTGACTGATGTAGATGGCGCTACTACCCGTCTTTCATCAGACTATGATTTAGCTCCTCAAGAAATAAATGTAATCCCCGATTTACTAAAGCCACTTCTTCCATGGATTGCATTTTTAATTGGAATGCTAATTGGTATTTTAGCTGGCGTAGGAATTCTATATAAGAAATATAAAAATAAATACGTCGAACCAAAAGAAATGCAACCAAAGAAATCATCGAAAGCACCGAAAACCGCTCCATCTAAAAAGAGTAATGCGAAAGTAGAGCCTGAAAAAACTGAAGCTAAAGAGCGAGACGAAATCCCAAAAGAACCTCAGAGAAAGATAAAAAGAAAATTAAAATAAATTTTTCCTTTTTAAAAATAAAAACTTTTTTTTAATTGGTTAAGTTAACACATCGTATAGTCGATATTGGAACTTTCCAAGTTTGCCACCATAATTACCAGCACTGATTTTATTAACACCCGGAATTTGAACAGCTGCTTGAATTCCTAACTTCATTGCTTTTTTGATGACATCTTCGGTAGCACCATCTAGAATTACTTCATATACACAATTATCCTTCTCTCCTAATAATGAACCTTCAATTTTATTACGGATAGTAGGGCAGAGAGGATCGTTTGTTGATGCGTTTAAAAAACTATATTGCGATCCCACTTTAGAACCAGATCGGGCAATTCCCCCCGGGAAAGGGGTAATCACATTCTCTACATCTTTAATGGCGTCTATTGCTTTTTCAGCTGCTTCTAAAGCGGCTTCTTGTGTTTCACCAAATATTAAAAAATTTCCTCCTGCGATTCCTTTTCCAACTTTAAAATTACTTTGAACTATGAATTCCCCATCCATAACTGGAATTTTCCACGCTTCAAAATTATAGCGTCCTTCCACTTTTTCTTCAAATTTATCGCCAAAGAATTTAAGTTTATACCCTGTTTTTATTTCAAACTCTTTTTCAGGGTCGAGAGAACTATTTAATGCGTCAAAACAAGCAGTAGTAGGACAAGTTAATACACATTGCCCAATTCTATTTAATAATACTTGATCCATTTTATCTTTTTTAGTTTTAAAAAACATCAACACAGCTCCCGGACGTTTATCGGGAGTCTCATTTTCAGAGACGACTATATCCACACCAGCTTCTGAATCACAGTGGATTGTCGAAGTACCATAACCCGTTGCGATTTGACTAGCAATTTTAACCCATTTTTCATTTATTGCAGTCACTAAAATTCTTGTAAAAACAGCTCCAAAGGCTTCACAGAAAGTATCCTCAATTTCTACTCCATTTAATTCCATTTTTTATCAATATTTCTATTTTGTAATTCAAATCCTAATATTTATTATAAATTTTAATAGAACGCAATAATATATAAAATTTTTACGAAAAAAACTAAAAATTTTAATTAATTAGCAATTTAAAAAATTCATAGTAGATCTCTTTGATTTTTAGTAAATTTAAAGTTGTCAAAAATGAGTGAAGAAAAATTTTTAAAGATTGGCATTCTAAAAAACGGAACGATTGGTTCCTCGTTATTACTTGCTTTTTTATTGGATGAAAGGGCTGAAGCTACTCGAATTAAAGTGCGAGAAGTCACCTCGGGAGCGAAGATGAACCCCCCAGAGGAATGCGTAGAAACTATGAAAAAATTGTTGGAATTTGAACCGGAGTTAATATTAATGTCCAGCCCAAACGCGGCATTAAAAGGACCGAAAGCAGCAAGAGAATTAGCAGGAAATATTCCTACAATTGTAATCTCTGATGCTCCAGCAAAAAAGGCCATCGAAGAATTTAAGGAAAAAAATATGGGTTATATTATCGTAGGCTGTGATTCTATGATAGGAGCAAGACGTCCATTTCTAGACACTATTGAGATGAGTTATTTCAATTCTGATCTGTTAAAAGTTCTTTCGATTACTGGTGTGTTTAATATAATAACTAATGAATTAAATAATGTCATAATAGATATGTTAGATGGTAAGACTCCTATTTTACCTCAAATTGAAATTAATGCCACTAACGCTACGGAGGCAGCAGGTTTTTCAAACCCTTACGCCCAAGCTAAAGCTATTGCAGCTTTCGAATTAGCAGCTTCAGTATCTAAGATTACGGGAAGAGCGTGCTTTGTTTTAAAAGATAGAGCCGATTATATGCCTTTATTAGCTGCATCTCACGAAATGATGAAAACTGCTGCTGAATTATGCATACAAGCTAGAGAAATAGAAAAATCTAACGATACAGTATTGAGAACACCTCATCATGCTAAGCAACATCTTTTAACCAAGAGAAAACTCCACGAAAAAGAAGTTTAATTATTATTAAAATATATTTTTTAAAAAATTCTTATTTTTTTAATTTCTTAAAATAGGCAAAAAAAGTACTAAAAAAATTAAGGGAATCCTCTCAAAACATTTTTTGGATTCTCTTTATCTCAGATTTTAATAAAAATATCAAGGTTTCTATATATTGTCTATTAAATGAGTCGTTCTCACGAATAGCATTATACGCATTTAAATATTCATTTAATTGCGTTTCTTTTTCAATTAATTCCGCTTCAAAGTAACCTCGAGCAAATTCAGATGTAAATTCACTTTTAGATGATAAAATGATTTTATCTCCAAAACTATTTACTTCATTAACCAAACATATCACCATTGTGTACACCTTTTAATTTTTAATTAATTTTTTTTATCTGTAAATATCTTCGACTGTTTCTTTAATAGTTTCTTTATAAGCCATTTTAGCATTATTAGCGCTTAATTGTACTTTCTCTATTGCTTTTTCAAAATCAGCTTGAGAAATTCTAACCTTTTTATATGAATCAGGATTTTGAGTATCTATATTTTCGTCAATAACACCTCTGCGAATGGCCAAAAGTGTGGCTTCTTCGCAGATTGCTTTTATATCCGCTCCTGTATTTCCTTCTAACCTTTCTGCTAGTTTTTCAATATCAATATTATTATCTATCGGACGATTAGTTAAGTGTATTTTAAATATCTTAATTCGAGAGATTAGATTTGGCAATGGAACTTCTATATGCCTTCCGAATCTTCCTGAACGCAGAATGGCAGGATCGAGAATATCGGGTCTATTTGTAGCTGCTATTAAAATGACATCGATTAGTTCTTCTAAACCATCCATTTCTGTTAAAAATTGCGCTACAACTTGTTCATTAACCCTTGAACTTGAAGATATAGACCTTCTTGCTGCGATAGCATCAATTTCGTCAAAAAAAATAATACAAGGAGCAGCCATTCTTGCTTTTCGAAATATTTCTCTTACAGCTTTAGCACTTTCACCAACCCATTTTGATAGAAATTCAGGACCCTTTACTGAAATAAAATTTATTTCTGTTTCATGGGCAAGCGCTTTAGCCATTAACGTTTTACCCGTCCCAGGAAGACCAAATACTAAAATTCCATTAGGGGGTCTTGATTTCATATGCTTATAGAATCCCGAGTACTTAAATGGCCATTCAACAACTTCTCTTAATTGTTGCTTTGCGTCTTCTAATCCCCCAATATCTTCCCAAGTTTCAGTTGGTTGCGTAATGAATACTTCTCTTAATGCAGATGGCTCAATACTATTTAATGCTGTAATAAAATGTGTCATTTTGATTATTAATTTATTTAAAATTTCTTCCGGTATAGGTTTAGCTAAGTCAATATTAGGTATTATCTCTCTTATCGCAAGCATAGCTGCCTCTTTGCATAATGCTTTTATATCCGCACCGACAAAACCATGAGTTTTTTCAGCAATAAGATTTAGATCAATATCCACATTTAGAGGCATTCCTCGAGTATGGATCAATAAAACTTCATAACGGCCTTTAGTATTAGGTACTTTTATTTCAATTTCTCTGTCAAAGCGCCCTGGTCTTCTTAGTGCTATATCAATATCATTTACTTTATTCGTTGCACCAATGACTACGACTTCACCTCTCCCTTTTAAACCATCCATAAGAGATAAAAGTTGAGCGACAACTCTTGATTCTACATGATCTTTATTTTCATCCCTTTTATGAGCAATTGCATCTAATTCATCGAGAAAAATAATAGAGGGGGCATTAATTTTTGCTTCTTCAAATCTTTTTCGAAGATTTTCTTCACTTTGACCAAAAAATTTGCTCATTATTTCAGGTCCACTTATGTTTATAAAATAAGCATCAGTCTCATTAGCAACTGCTTTTGCTAGTAATGTTTTACCTGTACCTGGAGCCCCATAGAGTAGAACTCCTTTTGGAGGATCAATTCCAATTCTTTTAAAAAGTTCAGGATGTCTAATAGGTAGTTCAATCATTTCTCTAATCTTTTGAATCGTATCCTCTAAACCCCCTATATCCTCGTACGCTATTTTTCCCTGAATTTTTTGTAATCTCTGTTCTAAATCACTAATTCCTTCATATATTATTTCTTTTTTTTTAATTTCATTAATTTCTTGAGTTGATTTTTCACTAAATAATATTTTTGTATCAAGTCGAATTTTAACCGCTTCAGCATTAGGAGTGTAATTAACGACTACAAGGTCAATTCTGCGTGCCATAGCGTAAAAAATTAAGCTATCTCCTTTTGTTATAGCCCGATTTTCTAATTTTCTAGCTAAACCTTGAGGATCTCGTGGGATCAATGAATTGTCTAACCCTGTAAAGGTTATTGTATTGGCAATATCTACACTAATTTTTTTAATTTCAACAAGGTCATCAATTGAGGCTCCTAAATTTCGTCTTAGGGAGGGATCCATACGAATAATCTTTTTTCCTTTATCTTCATTTTTTCCTGTTGACAAAGAAGCAACAGTTTTTTTATTTACTACAGGATGGATGATTTTAATTACATCACCTACCTTAAGATTTAAATTTGAAACTATCTCTGGGTCTATTCTTACAATACCTCTCCCTGCGTCTTCTTTGAATGCGTCTTTAATCCTTACTTTCCTCACAATCACATCAATATTCTCAACCATTTTATTCCCCTCTAAACTAACTAATAAATCAATAAAAAAAATTAAAAATTTAAGAATTTACATCTTAGATAACAATTTTTTAGCAACTTCGAACGCATAGTTATAATCAAATACCTTTGTACCTTTAGTTTTTGTTGCTTCTTTTAATATTTCTCCCTCCGAATTTGCTTTTAAACGCCCTAATGCTAATGCTCCGATTCCAAAAATTCCTGAATAAATTTCTTCATTATCGTGTTTTGGTCTTAGTCCTTCAATTCCATAAGGGGGAACTAAATTGATATCTACTACAATTTTCTTACCTTCCAACCTTTCCATTAGATCGCTTGATAAAATTTCAACACCAGCAGCAGCTAGAGACCAGATAATATACGCGTCTTTAGCAACATCATATCTTTGTTGTTTTCCAGGCGCAAAAATCCCTTTAATCTCGGTTGCATCCTCTCCAGCTTCTTCGGTTAATTCTTTAGCAAGATTTTTTATAAATTCTTCGTTCGATTTATCCCATGTTTCAACTAAAAATGTATTCAACCCTTCTCTTGCTGCTAATATGGCAGCAATTCTAGCAACTGGGCCTGCCCCGTAGATTACGACTTTTTCTCCTTTTAAATCACTAATATTATATATATTTTTAGCATCGTATAAAGTCTTAGCTACAACTGCAGAAGCAGTAGTATGAGAACCCCTTGGATCTATTATTACGGGACATTCAAATGGAGGTACTAAGGATTTAATAACTTTCTTAGCGATTTTTTCACCTTCCGCTACATTAGATCCACCAATAAAAAATGTTGTAGGTGCTTTAGGTTTACGTGAAAATATAGCATCTTGGACAAGTTTAGGAACTTGATCCGCCGTCATTCTACTTATTGGCACAACAATATCAAAACCAGCGTCGTAAGCCATGTTAATGTCAAACGGAGAAGCGTTATCATCCGTGTCAAAAAAATAACAAATCTTATCTGAGGTTTCCTTTTTCTTTATTTTAATTGGCGTCAATTCTATTATTGATTTTTTACCAAGAATACTTTCAATTTTATTTCCAATTTCATTATTTTGAGTAATTTTTCTCATCTCACATCATTAATTAAATTATAAAATTCAAAGAAATTATTACCAAAAAAAATTATTTAGATATCTCAACTTCTACCTCTTCTTCATACTCTTTTTCGATTTCTGCGTTTTTAATAGTTCTTTTGATTTTAATCTGTTCTGTATCGATGCCTAAATCGTTTGCTAACTTATCAAGGCCTTCAAAGTGCCTTAAATCGCAAATAAATAACCCCTTTAATCTTTTCCCTTTAATCTCCTTGGCAAGGTTTAAAATATTCATCATCATCCAAGCCTCTCTAACTTTATATCGAATTTCATCTTCTTGTGAGTCATAATCTTGTTTGAGATATTCCTTCCATAAAGCTAATTGTTGAAAAAGTTCATCCTCGGAAGGAACACCACCGTTTTCTATAATTATCTCTTTAATTCGCTCTTCAAGTGTTTGTAGCATATTTCTGTGTTCATCCAATGCGGCAGAAAGATAAAATTCCGCATTTTCAGAGATATCAGCATGTTTAAATCGAATTCCTTTCTTTTTGAATAAGGTTTTTAGGGGATCGTTAGGGTTTAATGGGTCATTCCAAAAATTAGGTTTTTCTTCCAAAGCAAAATCAGGTGAATATTTATCTATTAAATTATCGATGAGCTGAAGATATTCTTTACTAATAAGATGTAAAGACCATAGCAAATCTTCTTTTTTTTCTTTAGGAACTTCGAACCACCAATCTATTGGAAACTCACTTTCTACCATGATAAGCTTTAGATGCTTATCTTTTAATGGCTTTAATTCTAACACTTCTGGCATATTTTCTCACTCCTTTTTTTTAATTAAAATATAAGATTTTGAATTGTATGTTTTTTAGTATAGGAAATTACTTTTACTCCCAAATCTCTTAAATTCGTTACGACTTGAGGGCAAATATCCTCGCAAATATCCTCTTGAACAAAATGTACAAAAGAAACAACTTCATTTTCAAAATGATTTGCAAAATCTAACATTTTTTTTACAATCCACTGTGGTCTTAGCTTTAAGCTTAAAAAAATCTCTTTTTCTTGAATTTCTTCGCTTAACATGTCAATCCAATTTTTTAGACTTTGTCCTTTATAAGATTCTTTATCACTCATACTGTCGTATTCTTCAAATAATTCATTTTGAAGTCCTTGTTTTTCAACAATTTCTTCGTAAAGATATCCCATTGCATAATCTGGAATATCTACTTGAATATATGGTATTCCAAGTTTATCTAATGTTTGTGCAAAAGGTGTTTTCTCAAATTCCTTCATAATTACTTGAAAATCTACGGTAACAAAATTAACATCTTTCTTTTTAAGAAAATCGGTTAATCTTGATGTATCTGTATTTTGAAAATACCTACCATTTTCTTTTGAGGACATATACGCTATTATTTTTTTATTTTTTACTGATTTTAAATCCAAAACTTCCATATAATAATACACCTCTTGTATTTCAACTTTTTAAAAAAAATTCTTACCTAATTGAATTGTCATAAGCTTATAATATAAAGAATTTGACAAGAAAATTTTTTAACATATTGATAAGGAATATTATCAAAATTTTTTTCTAAACAATTTTTTTGTTAATTGAAAATCGTCATTTTTATTGATGGAATTCGTTGATCATATGATCGATTTCAAACACATTTATATATTTTCACAACATATAATGTCATGAAGAAAAAATAATTTGTCAAAAAATAGATTTTAACAAAATAAATTTAGAATTAAAAATTCAATAGGAAAGCTCAAAAATGGATATTTATTCAATTTTAGCCCATCCGATAAGAAGAAAACTCTTATACATTCTCGAAGAAGAAGGTTTTATCCCATATACAGAATTAATGATGAAATTAGGTGTAGTACAAACAGGACAATTAAATTTTCATTTGAAAAAGCTTAATAATTTAGTAAGTAAAGACAAAAAATCGTATTATTTAACTGATGATGGTAAAAGAGTTTTAAGGATAATAGGATTAAATAAAAGAATTTTATCTGGAGAAGAAATAGACTATTTGAAATCAAAAAGGAGTGAAATAAACAGAATAGGGGTTATTATCTGTAATTGTAATACAGAAGTTTCAAAAGTGCTTAACATTAACTCCTTAGAAAACTATGTAAGTAAAATAAATAATGTAGTCTCAGTTAAAATCCTTGATAATTTATGTCAAGAAAAAAACCAAGATAAAATTAATAATTGGATTACTGATAACTTCATAAATAAAATTGTTATCGCTGCTTGTTCTCCTAAAACACATCAGCACATATTTGAACGCCTTTTTCAAAAAATAATTGATCATACAAATATTGAGATTGCAAATATAAGAGAACAATGTTGTTGGGTACATTATTCAAGTAAAAAGCATGTTGATAGTCTTTTAACTCTGAAAAAAGCGCAATTACTTATAGAAGCCTCAGTTAATCGAGTAAGTCTTCAAAAACCAATTAAAATAAAAAGAGTTGAAGTTGAAAAAAGTTGCGCTATTGTTGGAGGTGGGATTGCGGGTATGAAAATAGCGTTAAACTTATCAAGGGCAGGTATCAAGTGTTACCTAATTGAAAAGTCTCCTACATTAGGTGGAAAAGTAGCAAGATGGCAAAAAGTTTCTAATATGGGAGATTGTTCTGCTTGTTTCGTCTCTGAAATAATTGGGGAAATTGTAAAAGAAAAAAAAATCGAGATCTTGACAAATACGGAAATAATAAGTGTATCGGGAGAAGTTGGTAATTTTACTATAGGTTTAATTAAAAATCCTCGCTATATTGATGAGAGTAAATGTACAGGTTGTAAGCAATGTATTGATGTGTGTGCACGAGAGAAAGTTAATATGTATGAATTCGGATTAATAAATAGAAAAATAATTAACTTTCCTTTTCAATACTGTTATCCTTACATCCCAGTTATTGATGATGAAGATATTATTAACTGCCTTGAATGTGGAGTATGTGAACGAGCTTGTGCAAATAAAGCAATAAATTTAATAGAAAAGCCTAAGGAATTAAAAATTAAAGTAGGCGCAAAAGTTATAGCTATTGGTTCAGATCTTTATTCAAATTTAAAAGAATATAATTACAATCCACGAAATAATATTCTAACTTCGGCAGAATTTGAACGAATATTATCTTCAGATGGCCTAACCGATGGAAAGATCGTAAAATTGTCTGATGGGAAACAAGTGAAAACAATATCAATTATTCAAGAAGTAGGATCTTCAAACTATCTATGTGAATATTCGGATATTTTAGCCCTAAAATATATAGATGATATCAAAGTAAAGAACCCAGATTGTGAAGTTAATGTTTTTTACGATTTAAGTAAAATAAAAGAAAAAGACGAGATAATACTAAAATCAACTCATCCTAGATTTCTTTACGCTAATAAAGTATTATTTGAGACAAGAGAGAATATTAATTATGTAGTTGCGGATTCTATTGAGTTTCAGAGTGATTTGATTGTTTTAAATCTTAAATTAATTCCAAATAAGGATCTGAAATCTCTAAGAAAGATTATGGACTTCACTTTAAATGACTATGGTTTTATGAGTGAAGAAACTTTAGCTTCTGGTATTTATGGTGTTGGAACAATATTTGGGCCATTAAATTATCACTCCACTATTGCAACCACCAATAGCATAGCGTTAAAAGTAATATCACTTCTTTCAAATGATTATTTAATAGCAGAATATACGGGAATAGAGATTAATGAAGACAAATGTGGATTGTGCAACCTCTGCGTTAATTCTTGCCCTTACAATGCAATAAGCATAAACTCCGAAAAAATTACTGTTGACAAGTTTAAATGTAAAGCTTGTGGTATGTGTGTTAGTGTTTGTCCTACTAATGCCATCGAAATGAATATAAATACATCAGAAAAGATTTTAAAAACGATCGAAATTTTCTCAAAATTCAATAAAAAACCAAAAATCATCGCTTTTTGTTGCCAATCGTGCGGTTACGCTGCCGCTGACGATGCAGGATTAAAAAAATTGTTATATCGACCTAATGTTTTTATAATCTCTGTTCCTTGTACTGGACGTATTGATACTGAATTCATTATTAAATCTTTTGAAATGGGGTTTGATGGAGTTATGATTATCGGCTGTAGAAAGGATTCTTGTAGATTTATTGATGGGATTGAAAAATTAAAAAAAAGAGTTGGGCTTTTAAAAAAGATTCTAGGACCCAAATTAAACAGACGGATAATAGTGATGGGTGTAAACGGAGTAGAAGGACAAAAATTTGCTGAAATCTCTAATAAATTCTATAATTTATTAAAGGAGGAGATTAAAAGTGAAGCTTAAATTTTTAATTACCTCTTTAACATCTTGTACTGGATGTATAACAGCATTAATATCGCTAGATATATTTCCACAATTTCTTGAGAGAACGAAAATCGAATATTTTCCATTTATATCTGGCAATTTAGAGATCAAAGAATGTGATGTAGCGCTAGTAGAGGGGTGTGTATCCGAAAAGAATCAAATCGAAGATCTTCAAGAAATACGAAAAAATGCAAAAAAACTATATGCATTAGGTACATGCTCAGCATTTGGGGGGATTCTTAGTCTCTCAAATAAAAAAGAATCGTATCCTATTTCAACGTTTGTAGAAGTTGATGGTATTATACCTGGATGTCCTCCTCCGTCCATACTTTTAGGAAATTGTTTATTGAGGTTAGTTGAGAACAAAAAAATCAAGCTAAGTTTAAAAAATATGTGTTCTACTTGTCCTTCAAGCAACCACGCAAAATTAGATTTACCATTAACAATAGTAAAGATTTTTCCAAGAAACGATGAAATTCGTTTTCCGGAAGAAAATTTATCGTGTTTTTTGAACGATGGGATTTTATGTTTAGGTCCTGTTACTCGAGATGGCTGTAATCATCTCTGCATTAATCAAGGATTACCTTGTGAAGGATGTTTAGGCACGGTTTCAAAGGGGTTTACATCGAATTTAATCAATTTCTTAAGTCTTTTTAACCTTTCTAAAGATTTAAGAAAATATAAAGGGATATATTATAGGTTCTCAAAATCACCTATAGGAGGGAAGGTTTGATGGATAAAGTTGTAGAAGCATGCACAAGGGTTGAAGGTCATGGAAATTTAAACATTTATTTAAAAAATAATGAAATATATGAAACTGAATTGAACTTTTCAGTATTTAGAGGATTTGAAAATATTTTAGTAGGCAAAAAGTTATTAGATATTCCAAAAATTGTATCTAGAATCTGTGGACTGTGCTACGCATCTCAAACAATTGCAAGTTGCAAAGCAATAGAAGATATATACGGAATAGAACCATCACACCAATCAATTTTGCTTAGAAGACTTTTATTATCCGGAGAATTAATAAAATCCCATATTATGCATTATTTTTTCCAGTCCTTTCCAGATTTATTAAAAATATTTAAAAATAATACTATAATTAACGAATATTATAATTTAATTAATTATAATCCTCATTTAACGACAAATTTTTTTAATTTAATAAAAATTGGTACAGAAATAAATACGTTAATAGGAGGAAGGGTGCTACATCCAATTACTCCTTTTCCTGGAGGATTAATATTCAATCCTACTCGAAAGAATTTAATTCTTATAGAGAAATATCTAAAAAAGGGAATTTACTATATAGAAGCTATAATTGAAAATTTTATAGATTTATTTTCTGCTTTTGATCCTCCTACAGAATTTAATCTTTCTAATCCTATATATTTCGGCTTAAAAAATAATATGGAGTTTGATAGGTATGAAGGAGACCTCAGAATTGAACAAAATGAAACAACTTATGAAGATTTTCAAGCGAAAAATTATTCAAAATATTTTGATAAAGACCCTAATCTTTATGGGATTATGTTTAAGTCGAATTCGAGAAATAAAATTTTAACAGGACCATTAGCGCGCTATAAGTTAACTCAAAATTATGGGATAGATAAAATATCCGAATATATAAACAATTTTGGAAAAAAATGGAAAAGCAATTTATTATTTTTAAACTTTCTACAATTAATTGAATGTTATTACGAAATTCAAAAAAGTGTTGAAATATTAGATACTACTTCACTAAAAAGTAAAACAAAACTTAAACAACTAAAATCAATAAAAAAATCAAATGGAATAGGGGTTATCGAAGCACCAAGAGGTATACTAATGCACCATTATCATTTAAATAAAGCTAAAATCGTTGATCAAGTGAAACTTTTCATTGCAACCGAAATAAATTTGCCTATTCTTAACAAAATGATCACTGAATATGCTAAAAAGCTATATGAAAAAGAAGATATCGATTCTGTTAAAGAAAAAATTCAAATTATGATAAGAGCATTTGATCCTTGCATATCGTGCGCTTCTCATTAACATTAAAAATCACAAAAAATAAATATAATTGATTTAATGAAGAAGAAGATGATTTAAATTGAAAGAAAATCTCTTAAATAACGCCAATACAGAGCTTCCATTTAGAGAATTGTGTGAGACTCTTTTATTTTATTTTGATGAGACTATAGGTCATGTCCCACTTCTTATTTGTCCAGAAAATGCGCTAGATGATGATTCAGGAAAAACGCGTCTTATAAGATACCATCCAATTTGGTTTTTAGAACTTAAAGATAAAACTACAATTAACCGAATCGATTTAGAATGCTGTAATCAAATGTATTTTGCGAAGAAATTTATTATTTAAAGGAATCCATATTGACCACATTGTTATAAACGCTCAAAAAAAATCGTTTTCTAAAATTCGATTATTTGATTATGATAGAGTTGTTCAACAAAAATTTGGGATTAAAGATCAATTTAAAATAACGAATATAAATATTATTAACAATTTTCAGGAAATAGAATTTATAGTAAAGAATAACAGCAATAAGGAATTCAACGATCTCATTGTCCGAATTACTCACATTAAAGAATTTTTTAAAACAGAGGGACTAAACGAAAAAGTTGAAAAATGCCTTCCCGAAGAAGAATTATTGTTTATAACGCCTGTAATTAGAAATACAAACAATTATTTGTTTTCCATTATTGAAGAACATTCTAATAGAACAATATTTTCTAATAAAATTGATTTAGAATTAATAAAAATCATTTTTATTAAGGAAATTTTTCAGATTTTTAAAATCTTCTCTGTTTAAGGAGTTTATGACAGTATTAAATGTTTCCTCATTTTTATTTTTAGTAACTATCATCAATACGGATCCATTACTGACTTCTCTAACTAAAATATAGTTATTATCGCTTTCATACATAACTGTAGATAATTCCAAAGGAGAAATCACAGAATCAGATAGGTTCATAATCTTAGTAAATATCTGATAAATGTTAGAATCCAAGGTTCCTATCTCGAATTTCATAAATTGGAGAGGTTTATGCTCAAATTTACCTAAAGTTGAAGCTATTAATAGGCCATCTGGTTGATTGAATAAAAAATACTCTGAAAGCGTTGTTAACTTCATCTGATCTAACATATGCCGTATTTTTCCCAGTTTTTGTAACGCTAATGTATTTTGCTGAATTTTGTAATCAAGAATTTCGATCAACCTATGTTGGGCACTCCCTTCTTTTACCGATACCGGAGTAAAAACGATTTTGCTTTTCAAATCATCTGTTAACCCTTTAATTAATAATTCATAAATTTCGTCTTCTTTTGACTCCTGAAGATCAATCTTATTTAGTAAAACATACGCTTTTTCAACTCCAGGACTATATTCAAAGATATATTTCATAAAATTATCAAAAATTTCTTTTAACTTAGGTTCCTCTACCGCTGAATCAACCATGAATACTGCTGTCATCACTTCAGAAAAAACAAGTTCTCGCTTTTTTTCTGAAAAATAACTGTCCATGTAGAGTTGTTGGCCTCCTAGGTCCCAGATGGATAATTCCATAATCCCTCTAAATATAAAATTCTCGCGACTTACTCCCTTTGTAGGCTGCAAATTGAGAACCTTCATGAAGTTATATCCTAAGCAAGTAGTCCTCATTAAAGATGTTTTACCTGCACCACCCGGTCCAAACAGAAGTACCTTTATTTTATTTCACCGTCACTCTTTTATTGTATTATTTGAAGAGATAATTGAATTTATATTATTTAATAAAATCGTATATATTTTTTATAAATTAATGATTATTTAATCTTTTTCTAATTATGATACGATTTATGAGATTTTAAATGATTGGACGATTGAGTTAAATATAATTTTAAATTAACATAATTAATTTACTAGATATATTTATAAAAAAGATTGGAGAAATGAAATGGATTTACTGAAAGAAATTAGAAACGTACCTGATTGGCCAAAACCAGGTGTTCAATTTAAAGATATAACTACTTTAGCGAAAAATCCAGCAGCTTTCAAAGAATCATGTGACCTCATAATTAAAAAATATAAGAAAAAAAATATTGATGAAGTTGCAGCAATTGAGGCTAGAGGTTATGTTTGGGGTGGAGTTTTGGCTTATCAACTAGGAACAGGTTTTATATTAATTCGAAAGCCAGGTAAATTACCCGCAGAAACAATCGTTGAAGAATACGAATTAGAATATGGAACAGACAAGATTGAGATGCATGTTGATGCCATAAAGAAAGATGAAAGAGTATTATTATTTGACGATTTATTAGCCACTGGAGGGACAGCAAAAGCAGCCTGTAATCTGATTGAAAAGGCAGGTGGTGTTGTTGCTGGAATAGCATTTGTGATAGAGCTTACAGGTAGTTTACATGGCCGTGATAAATTAGAAGGATATGACATTCTTAGCCTTCTCGAAATACCGGTTGAAGAGTAACCGAAATTTCTTATTCACATAGCTACCCATTTTTTTCCCTTAATTCTCTCTTTTTTTTAGTCTGAAAACTTAAATAATTCTCTGTACTTTATACTCACAATATTAAAATAAACACATTATTAGGTGTGGATTTGATTACGGATCTAAAAAAAACTCCTTTCTACGACATCCATGTAAAATTAGGAGCAAGAATGGTAGATTTTGCTGGTTTTAGCATGCCCGTTCAATATGAAAGTATTATTAAAGAACACGAAACAGTTCGATCTAAAGCAGGGATATTTGATGTTTCTCATATGGGCGAATTTCTGTTAGAGGGAAGTGAAGTAATAGATTTTCTTCAATATATTATGATTAACGATTTGAACTTACTCGAACCGTCAAAAGGTCAATATTCGTGCATGTGTTATGAAAATGGGACGGTTGTTGACGATCTTGTGTATTATGAGGAAGCATTTGATCGATTTAGAATGATTGTCAATGCTGGTAATATTGAAAAAGATTTTCAATGGTTAAACGAGCATATTAGCGGTAAGGATGTTAAAATAACTAATCTATCCTCAAAACGATGTCGTTTAGCGTTTCAAGGACCTAAATCTGACGAATACCTTCAACCTTTAGTGGATATCGACTTATCAACGATAAAAAGATTTTTTTTTGCTCACTGTAAGTTAAATGGGATGCCGATTTTTATAGCTAGAACTGGATATACCGGTGAACGCGGATTTGAAATATCATTTGATAATGAGTATGCTGAAAATATCTGGGGTGAGCTGATAAAAGCGGGAGCATCACCCGCGGGATTAGGTGCTCGAGATTCGTTAAGACTTGAGGCAACATATTCTTTATATGGTCACGAAATAAACGATTCTATAACGCCTGTTGAAGCGGGATTATTTTGGCTCGTGAAACCTAAAGAGGGCCTTGAATATATTGGTAAAAATGTTTTGATAAAGCAAAAAACAGAAGGGACCGATCGAACCATAGTTGGATTAAATTTGATGGATAGGGGTATTATAAGAGATGGTTTTAAAATTTCAAAAAATGGTAACGAAATAGGATATGTAACTTCAGGCGGTTATTCCCCAACCCTTAAAAAGACAATAGGTTTAGGTTTAATTAAAAAACAGTATAAAGAAGAAGGAACAGAACTTGAAATTGAAGTCAGGAATAAACTTCTAAAAGGAGTCGTCGTATCCACACCGTTTTATCGTAATGTTTGAATTAAAATAAGTAAAATGTAAATGGTGAATATTATAGAACAAGAATTTCCTAACGAGCTAAAATATCTCCAAACGCACGAATGGGTTCGCATCCAAGATAATATTGCAACTGTAGGGATCACAGATTTTGCTCAACACCAATTAGGTGATATAGTTTATGTAGAACTTCCTGAAATCGGGATTACCTTTGATAAAGGGAGTAATGTAGCTGAAATTGAATCCGTCAAGGCTGTAGGTGAATTAGTAATGCCTTTATCTGGAAAAATCCTCGAGGTTAATACTGATCTTGCTGATAATCCAGAATCGGTAAATTCTTCTCCTTATGGAACTGGTTGGATGGTAAAAATAGAGTTTTCAAACAAAAGCGAAATTGACGAACTGTTAACTGTAGAAGCATACAAAGAAATAGTAGAAGCTGAGAAAGAATAAAGATTTAATCCAATTTATAATTTTATTCCTTATATTTTTGAAATTTGAGTTGTTTAGTATGGATTTTATACCTCACGACGATAAAACTATTGCTGAAATGCTTAACATTATTGGTGTTGCCAAAATTGAAGATTTATTTAAGGATGTTCCTAAAGATTTGATCATCAACGGTTTAAAACTTCCAGAAGGTTTGTCAGAACCAGATGTTTTGAAGAATTTACAGGAATTAGGTAAAAAAAATAAGGTATATTCTAATTCTTTTTTAGGAGCGGGATGCTATTTTCATTACATTCCTACTTTAGTGGATTTTGTAATTAGTCGATCCGAATTTTATACTTCCTATACACCATATCAAGCAGAAGCTAGCCAAGGATATTTACAAGCAATTTACGAGTATCAAAGTATAATTTCTCGGCTTACCCAAATGGATGTCGCCAACGCGAGTATGTATGACGGTTCTACTGCTCTTGCAGAAGCAGCTATCATGGCGTCTATTATCACAAGGAAAAACCAAGTTATCGTTTTAGAAGGTGTTCACCCCGAATACATAGAAGTTGTTAAAACCTATTGTTGGGGTCAAAAAATAGAACTTAAGATTGTTCCTGAAGAGAAATTAGAAGAAGAACTAACCCAAGAAGTTGCAGCTGTTTTATTTCAAAGCCCTAATTTTTTTGGTGATATAGAAGATGTACTAGTTCTGGCAAATAAAATTAAAGAAAATGCTTCAAATTGTTTAGTAATCCAATGTATGACTGATCCAACCTGTTTAGGTGTTCTGAAGCCACCTGGAGAAACAGAGGTAGATATTTTTGTTGCAGAAGGACAGTCGTTTGGAATAAGTCCCTCGTTTGGAGGACCTGGATTGGGTATTTTTGCCACACGGAAGAAATTTCTGAGAAAAATACCTGGAAGATTAGTGGGAAAAACAAAAGAGATCGATGGCGAACGTGAAGGTTTTTTATTAACATTACAAGCACGAGAACAGCATATAAGAAGAGAAAAAGCAAGCTCAAACATTTGCACTAATCAAGCATTATGTTCATTATCTGCTTTAGTTTATCTTGTTTCCTTAGGGAAAACAGGACTACGTGAAATTGCCACTCAAAACATTCAAAAAGCTCATTATGTTAAAAATAAAATTAAACTAATACCGGGGTATGAAATCTTAAACACAAGACCTACATATAACGAATTCATCGTAAAATGCCCTAACATAGACTCTTTAATTGAAGAGTGTAAGAAATTTAATTTACTTCCACCCCTTCCTCTTTCAAAATACTACCATGAAATGAAAGATGTAGCTCTTGTTTGTGTTACAGAATCGAATTCCCGGGAATCTATTGAAAAGTTTATCAAAGCCTTAGAACTTGCTAATAACAATAAGGAGGGGAAGATGTAATGGATGAAAAAGATTCTTTGATCTTTGACAAAGGAATTAATAAAGCTCAGACCAATTTTATTCCATCGTTAGATGTTGAATGTGATGCTCTCAAAAATATTATTCCTAGTAATTTAATTCGAGAAGAGGTTCAAATTCCAGACATCCCTGAAGTGGAGATTGTTCGCCACTTTGTTAAATTAAGTAAGATTAATTACGGTGTAGATACGGGTATTTACCCATTAGGCTCTTGTACGATGAAATATAATCCTAAAATAAACGAACATATCGCTCGAATAACTGAATTTTCTCAAATCCATCCTCTCCAAGAAGAAAACGAAGGTGCTTTACGTCTAATACACCATATATCAAACATATTAGGTGAAATAACAGGTATGGAGGGGTTTACTTTACAACCTGCAGCCGGAGCTCACGGAGAACTCGTCGGATTGTTAATAATGAAAAAATTCTTTGAAACTAAAGGAGTACTAAAGAATAAAATTATTGTTCCTGATTCTGCTCATGGAACTAATCCCGCATCTGCTAAAATGGCAGGATTTTCGATAATTGAATTACAATCAAATGAAAACGGAGAAGTTCCGTTAGATCATCTTGAATTTGCTATGCAACAAGGAGATGTAGCGGGAATTATGCTTACAAATCCTAATACTTTAGGTGTGTTCGATAGACAAATTAAAGATATAACTGAAATCGTCCATAAGTACGGTGGATTATGTTATTACGATGGAGCAAACTTAAATCCCATGTTAGGAATTTGTCGCCCAAAAGATATGGGTTTTGATATAGTTCATTTAAATTTGCATAAAACTTTTTCAACTCCTCATGGGGGAGGAGGTCCGGGTTCAGGACCCGTAGGAGTTACAAAGGAATTGATCCCATTTCTACCTATACCTTGCATTATTTCAACTGAAAAAGGCATCGTGTGCGCTGATGAGAATTCTCGTTCAATAGGGAGAATAAAAGCTTTTTGGGGTAATTTTGGGATAATCCTACGCGCTTATGTATATCTTCTTTCATTAGGCGCTGAAGGATTGAAGAGAGTTGGCCAAGTAGCTGTATTAAATGCAAATTATCTTAGAATTCAGTTACAAAAAAGATATAATCTTCCATATAACCGAACTTGCCAGCACGAATTTGTTTTATCAGATAAAGATATGCCGAATGAGGTTACTGCTGAAGATATTGCTAAAAGATTACTAGATTACGGCTTTTACGCACCAACAATTTACTTCCCATTAATCGTAAGTGGAGCGCTGATGATTGAACCAACTGAAACTGAATCCAAAAATTCGTTAGATAATTTTATTGAAGTCATGAATAAGATTTACAATGAGGCGGTAAACGAGCCAGAAATCTTGAAAAAAGCACCACATAATACCCCTGTTGGACGATTAGACGCAGTATCTGCCGCAAGAAATCCAGTGTTAAAAGACTAGTACGAATAAAAAGGAGTTTATCTTACTATTTTTATAATAGAGCGTCTCTGAGAGAGTGAAGACAAGAACAATCTCTTTCAATATCGAGTTTCTGAATAGTTTCTTCAAGTAATTTATTCAGATTTTCAGCATTTTTTACCATCGTCTCTAAAACTTCTGGTACATTAACAGATAGCTTATTAACGGTTCCACCACAATTTCCACATTTTTGAGCAAACTCAACAATACCACATTCTGAGCATTCACCCGCCCAAACATCCAAATCAGTCACCATTGCAATACAGCAATAACAAATTTCTTTTTCTGCTGAAAGAACGACTTCGGGATAAGTTGTCATTCCTACTACATCCCCCCCCCATTGGCGAAACATTTTTGATTCCGCTCTTGTCGAGAATCTTGGACCCTCAATACATATATAAACTCCTCCTTTTTGAATATCTAAACTTAAATTTTTTCCTGATTCAAAGAAAAGCCTATTTAAATATTTACAATAAGGATCTGCTTGCCCGATATGACATAATTGACCTCCATCATAAAAGGTTTCAGTTCTTTTTTTCGTTCTATCAATATATTGATCTATTAGGATAAGTTTCCCTTTATTATGCATTTCTTTCAACGATCCAACCGCTGATGGAGAGATAATGAATTTCGTACCTAATTTTTTTAAAGCCCAAATGTTTGCTCTAAAATTTATTTTATGAGGAGGAATTGAATGGTCTAACCCATGCCGAGGAAGAAATGCAACTTTTTTTCCTTTAAAATCACCTACAGTTATTGTTGCTGAGGTACTGCCAAAAGGAGTATAAATCTTTATTTTTTCTGCATTTTCAAGAGAGAAATCAGTACCTGTTCCCCCTATTATTGCCAAATCAACTATCCGTTCTTTACCTTTCATAATCAATTCACATTGTTTTTATATTATTAAAACAAAATAAAATAAAATTTGAGCAATTTTAAATATATATAAAATATAATTTAAGAACTTCGTATAGTGAGTAAAATGGTTAAAATCGGAATAATAGGTGGTTCTGGATTAGATAATCCAGACATTTTAAAAGATGTAAAAGAAATAAAAGTTAGTACACCATATGGAAAACCAACTTCACCTCTAAGATCAGGGAAGATTAATGATGTTGAAATTGTTCTCATAGCAAGACATGGGCGAGACCACACCATTCCTCCAACGCAGGTAAATTACAGAGCTAATATTCAAGCATTGAAAGATCAAAGATGCACTCATATCTTAGCTACAACAGCTTGCGGTAGTCTGAGAGAAGAAATTGGAAGAGGCGATTTCATAATTCTGGATCAGTTTATTGATTTTACAAGGTTGAGGAAAATAAGTTTTTTTGATGAATTTCCACCCGGTGATGCTAAACATACCGCAATGGCTTATCCTTTTTCAGAAGATTTAAGAAAAATTCTTATTGAAACTGCAAAAGAACTTAATCTCAAATATCATGAGAAAGGAACTGTTATTACAATTGAGGGGCCTAGATTTTCGACAAGAGCAGAATCTGAAATGTTTAGGATCTGGGGTGCTGATGTGATAAATATGAGCATAGCACCTGAAACAATTTTAGCAAACGAAGCAGGAATTCCATATGCTGCCGTAGCTATGTCTACTGATTATGACTGCTGGAAAGACGATGAAGCTCCTGTAACTTGGGATGAGATCTTAGAAATTTTTGGTAAAAATGTTAATAATGTTATCGCTTTATTGACAAATACGATAAAAAAAATAAGATAACAATATTATTTTTTTTTAATAATCATAAGATTGAAATTTTTTGAAGTTTTATCCAATTTAATCTCTTTGAAAGAGATATTACATTCTATTTTATTTAATATTAAAAAAGATATCAATGACACTTATAAAATTCCTTGGTGGATGCAGAGAAGTAGGATGTTCAGCAGTTCTAATCGAATCCAATAATGGAGCACAGTGTGTTCTAGACTATGGTGTACGATTTAAAAGTGAGGAAAGGCTACCTTCCAACGGGGAGATTACTAATCTTAAAGCTATTGCGTTATCTCATTGTCACATTGATCACTCGGGAGGTATACCGTTTTTATATAAAAATAAAGATATTCCTTTGTTTACTAATCCGTTGACACTAAGAATTTCAGAATTACTACTAGAAGATATGATAAGAATCTCTAACTTTCCGTATCCGTTCGGATATAGAGAATTACAAAAGACTAGAAAAAATGCATTTTTTTTAAAAAATAAAGTGCGTCAGAAGATTGATGAGAATTTCTTCATAACATTTTTTGACGCAGGACACATCCCTGGGAGCGTGTCTATTTTAGTAGAAGTAGATGATAAAAGAATTCTCTATACAGGTGACATTAACACTCAAGAAACGAACTTAATTTCTCCCGCTAATCCTATTGAATTACCTGAAATTGATATCTTAATTACAGAATCTACATACTCTTCAAAAGAACATCCTTTAAGATCCGATCTTGAAAAATCTTTTATTGATGATACTCTAAATGTTATCGAAAACGGTGGAAATGTTCTCGTTCCTGCTTTTGGTGTTGCCCGTTCACAAGAGATACTAATGATTTTAGAGAAATATAATTTCAAAAGCGATATATTCATTGATGGATTAGCTAGAAAAATCTTAACTGAATATACTCAATTCCCGGATTCAATTAAAGATTTTACAAGTTATAAGTCGGCTATGAGAAAAGCTAAATTAGTCTCTAAAGAATGGAGACGTAAACTTAAAAAAGGGACAAAAGGTTTAATTATATCCCCTTCAGGTATGTTAAAAGGAGGAGCTGCTCTTGAATACATTCCAACTTTTTTAAACGATCCTAGCTCTGCTGTATTTCTCGTAGGATATCAAGTTGAAGGGACTCCTGGAAGAAAATTAATAGATGAAAGAATTTTCGAATTTAAAGAAGAGAAAGAACGAAAATACGTATCTTATGACCTATCAATCAAAGCAAAGTGTAAAATAGATTACTATGATTTTTCGAGTCACGCAGATAAAATTCACTTAAACAAATACATAAATGATATAACATTTCGAAACGAGGATAAATTTATTTTTTGTATACATGGCGATGAAAAATCAACAACTTCATTTGCTCACGCTTTAACAAAAAGAGATTTTAATTCGGTAGCACCTGAAACTGGAGAAGTTTACAAGATATAAAAAATCAAGGTTGAAGTAATAAATCTATTGAATTCCTAATTGTTTTTTAATTACGATATTGCAATTTTCTAAAAAGATATCAATTTTGTCAAGGGGTATTTTTGTACCCGCAGCTGGAGGGTGTCCTCCTCCTAACGCCTTAAGATTTGAAAGCTCTAATGCCTCTCTAATTGCCTCTGAAAGATTTACACCTTTTTTTACGATACTTTCATGGGCTCTCCCAGATATTTTATAAACTTCTTCGTCGTTTCTTTTTGCGCACCCAAAAATAGGTTTTGATAGATCAATATCTCCGCTTTTGCTAAATATTAACATTGAAGCAATTGTTCCGATTATATTCTCCGGGATAATATCTTCTCCAAAAAAGAATTGTATGTAATCTTTATACTGGATTTTATTTTTATCTTGTAACCACGATAATGCTTCAGCTAAGGATTTTCTATAATTTATTAAATGGTCTTTAGCTTTATTGTAAGCAATTCTTCTATCCCCCATTGCAATAGCAATTCCTAACGACCCATTATTACTCCTTCCACATGAGTTTAAGAGATAAGCAAATTCTTTTAAATCATGTAATTGAGATCCGAAATTTTCATTTCTCATGATATACCTATTAATTATGAGTTTTTTTATAATTTCCGAAGGCTCAATGTCAAGCTTAAGAGAGACATATTCAATAATAGCAGAAGAAACCTTTTGTTTCTCGTCTTGATTAAGATCATTTAACGTTTTTATACTTCCATCTGAATTTTCCATCAAAATTCCTAATGATTGTAAAAACTTCAGCATTTTACTAGAATTATCACTCAATCCTGGGAGTTTAATTTCACTCGAATATGAAATTGCTTCATTTAAAGGCTTAATAGGAGAAAAGTTCAAGTCGTTTATCACTTCGACTAAATTATTTTTGATAGCTTCATCTAAAATAGTCGAATTTAATCCGGTAAAAGAATTATTAGGGCCTTTACTTTGAATGTCGCCAGTGGCTCCTACAAGAGCAATTGGAGATAAATCTTTATTTCTCTCATTTAACATTTTAGCAAAGAAATAACTTAATCCTGCTCCGGAGATTTCGGTACTGCCATCAACATCGTAAAAATAGGGGTTAATATGCCAAGGTCTTGAATTCGCGTATATTTCTTTAATTTTAGCATCAAGTTTATTTGGTATATTTTGCGGTAAATGGTGGTCCAAAATCATAAAAGATGTTTCCATATTTTTAGCATTCAGTTTTTCGATAAGTTCTAAATATTGTCCACTTCCGAAATCAGAAAAAATCAGGAAGTTTTCAGTATCTTGATTTCTGTTTGCAATTTTTGAGATTTCCTCTCTTTCTAACTGCCTTAAAACAGAAATTTGAAAAGGAATGTTTTCTCGATATAAAGCTTTTCCAATAATTGCCCCAGATGATAAACCATCTGCATCTAGATGAGTATAAATATGAATGGAGGTTTTAATTTCTTGTATCTGGTCTAAAAACCATTTCGTTGTCTCACTTAAATCAGAATTTAATAGTTTAAGGTTATTATTTGCTTTGCTCATTTTTTAAAAAATTTTAATATAAACTTATATAATTATATTAAAGTAAGAATTTAATATTAAATACTCAATTAAAAAAAATACGCGTGAAAAATTTGGCACATCATATTAAAATAAACGATTTAACTTTAAAAATTGTTCAAAAGATAATGGAGAGAAAAGATTACTATAAAGCTGAAGTAATTGAATACGATAATGGAGCAACTGTCTTAGATATGACAAACGCATCGTGGAGAGGAGGTAAATTAGTAGGTGAAATTTGTATGGGTGGATTAGGGACAGTCGATTTTACTTCTTATAACTTAGATGGTCATTTCTTACCTAGCGTTAATGTTTATACTTCACATCCTTTAATCTCTTGCATGGCATCCCAACTTGCGGGATGGAGCGTGAAATTAAAAAAAGAAATTGAAAAGGACGGTGTAATGAAAAAGAAGAAGGTTTTTGAGTCCTTAGGCTCAGGACCTGCTAGAGCTAAAAGTAAAGTTGAGAAATTATTCGACGAACTTGACTATAATGATGATTCTGATTGTGCTGTTATCGTTTTTGAGACCGCTGAATTACCTAATGAAGAAGTGATGACCTTAGTATCTGAAAAATGTGGAGTGGAGCCAGACAAAACCTATGCTGTATGTGCACCAACTGCATGCTTAACTGGGTCTATTCAAGTTGCGGCACGAATTGTTGAAACAGGTATTCATAAGTTACAGGAAATAAAATTTCCGTTAGGAGTTATCAAAGATGGATTTGGTACCGCTACTATTGCCCCTATTGCTAAAGACGATTTAGGTGCAATGGGTCGAACAAATGACTCGATTAGCGCTGCAGGTATGACATATTACACTATCGAAGTCGAAAAAGACAAACAAGACGAAGTTTTTGATCTATTGAAAAAAGCTCCAGCAAATACTTCTTCTAGTTATGGCAGACCTTTCATAGAAACATTTAAAGCAGCTAATTATGATTTTTATGCAATAGATCCAGGATTATTTGCCCCAGCTGTATATACAGTGACGAATGTAAAAACAGGAAAAAGTGTTACTGTTGGAGAAATCAACCATACACTACTAAAAGAATCTTACAAGCTAAATTAAATGTTATCAATTCTTGTTATCTTATGGATCTTTTCTTAAAAACGATGTTACGCTTTAAAAATTAGTCAATTCGTCTTGATATTTGAGAATTTCTGCATCAGAAATATCTCTATCAACTATAATTTGTTTTTTGATACCTAAATAAGCACAAGCGATTTTTGCAGCTGCTGCAATTTCTGCTTTTTTTAATGTTAGAGAATATTCATCAACTGATTGTACTGATCCACTGTTTAGCGAATCATCATGCCTTAAATTATTATAATTTTGTTTATCCGATAATTGAGAAGATCTTTCAGATTTCATTTTAAACAATAAAGAACCCATTTTATCAGAAACATTAAAGGGTAAATTGTTTTTATCTATTAATCTGATTATATTATTGATGTCAAAATAATTTAAAGTGTCATACTTAACCCTTAAAAAACTTTTAAGGTTGTCAGAATTTGATTGACATTCAATCTCGGTCCAATCGTGAATAGCTAATCTTCTTCTAAAAAAGATTAATTCCCAATCAATTCCTAACTCTTTTATAAACCTTAGTAACTTATCATCATTTGGTTTTCTTGATTCTACTATTATGAATAATTGTAAACCATAGTATTTGTGTTCTTGTTGAAGAAAATAACCTCGTTGTTGCATCGAAGCAAGTATTACTATTTTAACTGAATATATATTATCAGAGACATCTCTTTTCTCGCACTTTAAATAGATTACATTTCCTTCTTCGCTTATATACTCACTATCTAGAAAACCTAAGATGCTATCACTATTTTCTTTGATAAAATCTCTCAAACCGCTTAAAGTAGGTTTTACATCAAATTTTATTAAATCTTTTTCTCTAATGGTAACATAATCACTATTGCTTCCACCGACAGCGAGTTTAATGGAACGCAACTTTAACTCTTTTTCCATTCCAAAAGTGTTTTTAAAAGCATCTATCAAAGGGAAGATTTCTACTTCTAATATATTAAGACTAGCCATGGAACTTTCAAAAGGTTGAGGATTTTCTAATAATGTATTTAATACCGGCGCTTCTGAAGAATCTACTTCAATTTCATAATTTTTAGCTAAATTCTTACGGATTACGCAGATCGATCTCCTTTTTTCATTATACATAGAAAGAGATGTAGAATTGTCTATAACCGCACGAAATTCTTCATTGAATCTCTCATCAGAAATTTTAGATTTAAGCTTTCTTTTTCCCATAAACTTAGTCAATATTTTATACTTTCTCTGTTGAAATAAAAATATAATAATCTTATAATTTTATGTCTTTTAGATTATATTTTTCAATTAATAAACATTTAATATCTACTTATTAAAATTAAAGTAGAGCCCTAATTTATCGTTTCCTTAAAGTTAAAATCGAATTTAATTCAAATTCCAATTAATCACCACTTACATTCGATTTAAAATGAAAATATTATAATGACAACACAACTTAGTATCAATAAAGATTATAATATTAATCTAATTCTGTATCTAGGTAATAATTATCTTTCTTTTTGTGATATATTACTGTAGAGCCAAAATTGTTACGTACTGTATATTTATCTCCTTCTACATCTAATAATTCAATCGAATAAGGCAACCTTCTATTTAGTAAAATTTCTTCAACGATTCTTTTTTCTTCAATAGGATCCATATAATTAATTTAGCAAGCAAATAAAAAAAATTTTATGATTCTATGAATTTCGATTATATTTTTATAAAACTTCTATTCTGATGCTTTCCCTGTAATCTTTTTAATATCCAATCTCATAATACATGTGTCCCCATAAGATTGTTCATTCTTAAAAAATCTTTTTTTCATTTTACTTGGGTTTGCTTCTAAATGGTTTAAAAGTACATCAAAACCGTGCTTTTTCTCTTCTAAATCCTTTATCAGTATCATTTCTCCCCAAAATACAATAGAACGATATTTATGTGAACAAGCACCTATATTATAACCTAAATCTTCTATAAGCGTACCACATACATTAGGATTTTTCTTTAGAATATCAAGTTTTAGCCCCAAATTCGCGCTGTGAAAGTATAAAGCATTATTGCCTTTATCAAAACCATAGCTTAGAGTAGTAATATAAGGTTCGTCCTTCTCACACATCGAAATTGTTACATACTTGCCTCTCTTCAAAATCCGTTCTATTCTATTTCTGTCTGTTATTTCTCTTTCTTTTTTCTGCATATGGTAACTCTGCATAAAATTTTCCACCAATATACTTAATGCAAATATCCAAATTAACTATGACTAAAAGTGTGTATTTATGGTAATTCCTCTGGATATTACTTCAAAATTTAAAAAAATAAAATTAATTCAAAAATATACCATTTAAAATTAACGGTTTTAACGATTTTATTAAGAAACCGTGAAAAATTTAATAAAAGAAACAGTTTAAAAACCTAGATATATGTTTATATATACATAATACTATTATTAATATTTATTTGGGGATACCAACTATGGCTAAACAAGTGATGGATATTGGATTTTTTAGCACTATGTACAGCCAGATCAACGGAACTGCTCATGCTGTTAGATTTCTTTCGGAAGCAATTGCAAACCTTGGCCACAATGTCCATGTATTTGCACCTCGAATTCAGAATGGGTATAAAATACCAAATACTTTGCACTTTCACGAAATTGGAGGTGCAATTATTGGGAACAATACAGGATTCGTATTAAGTGCCCCTGTCCATAAAATCTTCTTTTGCCAACATGATTATTTAGATATTACTCATATCCATACACACGCAGTAGTTGGGTCTATGGCTATCAATTGGGCAAAATACTTAGGAATACCTATGATAGGGACTCATAATAGTCCTATGCAATATTATACGGCTCAATATGTGCCTGTAATTGGCAAACTTTTGACGAAAGGAGATCTCATTTGGAGATACGAACGACATATTGTCGATAAATATGATTTTGTTCATGTAGCCACTAAATCTAAGAAAGATTTATTAAGAGATTACCGGTTTAAAGAACCAATTGTATGCATGACTAATGGCATAAGAGATTTATATTATACGAATTTAAAAGAGAACGGAATACGCGAAAAGTATGGTTTAGAGGGTAAAAAGATTTTACTGTATGCTTCTCGATTATCCCCAGAAAAACACCCAATAGATATTATTAAAACCTTCAAAAGAGTACATGATGAAGTTCCCGATGCACACTTGTTGTTAGTGGGTAGCGATGGCCCGTCAAAAGATCATGTGAAACGAATGATAAAGAAGAAACAATATAAAGATTTTGTGACATATGCTGGCAGAGTGCCTTTTCCAGACTTGCTGAAATTATATAATGCGGCAGATTTAACCTGTCTATGGTCATGGATTGAAGCTGAAGGACTAGTTTTACTTGAAGCAATGGCTCAAGGAACTCCTAATGTAGGATCAAATGCCTGCGGTATTAGTAATATAATACGCCATGGTGAGACAGGATATTTAGCAAATAATCTTGATCAATTTAAGGATTATGTTGTAAAACTGTTAAAAGACGACGATCTCAGAGCAGAATTCGGAAAAAATGCTAAAGAGGTAGCTCAACATTATAGAGTGAGTGAGATAGCGAAAACTTGGATGAAGCTATACAAATTTACGATTGAGGAACTCTATCCATTACGATATAATAGAGAAGATAGAAAAGTTCGAGTTGATCTCATAAAAGAATTCATTCAAGACTTACCTAATGTGACATTTTAAAAATTATTAATTATTCTTATTTCTTCTAATTCTAATCTACACTTCTCACATAATTTATTCGATTTTCTATCAATTTCTTTAACATTTGCAGAAAACCACATAACACAACTATCATTCATACAATGTTCAAGACCTAATATTAAGTGCCCAATCTCGTGGATCCCTTCCTTTATTATCCTATTTTCAGCAGTTTCACTTTTATGTAATTCCTTTAAATTATGAGTTGAAACTATAGCACAATTATGTTTAAGATTGGCTTCCCCAAAGAGGAAAAGTAACCTTTCATCACTACTAGAATAAATTGGAAGGTTTGTCAAACCTAAACCAATCGCTAAATTATTTTCTGGCATTTGGTTTTTAATAGTTGAATAGAACACATTAGTTGGATACAGAACTACTTTTGTTAAAGATCTATCTAAAAAGTTAAATTCCTCCTTCGCGTCTGAATTTTGTATGCAACCTGTTAATTTCTTCTCGCCAATAAATGTGATATCAAAAAAAAAGGAATCAAATACAAATTCTATTTGAAATTTTAGTTTTTCTAAAATTGATGGAGATATCTTACTACTAAAAAAAATTCCTAAGTTACAAGGATAGATGTTTTTATTATAGATTTTTTTGTTTAAGGGTAAACCTAAAGATTGTTTAACTAAAGGGTTTTGTTCATTTCGATATTTTGACATAATAGAAGTATTTTATCATCCGAATATACTATTTTATAATTCATTATTATTATATATTTAAGTTATTATTAATTTTATAATTTTAAATATAATCTTTTACATTATCATTATGTCAAATAACCCTGATACATTAGATAAATTAGATGATGACCAGAAGGATTCTGAACTAAATTTAACAAGTACTAAAGATCAAAAAGATATAATAGAAAAGGATTTCATCCCTCATTTTCTTCCTACATATAGGGTTAAATCGTCCCTGTATCCTTTACCTATTATCATAGCTATTGTAATTGCAGGGATATTAGCCTATCTTACATTTTTTGTCGCTGGCGTCGAAGTAGAGGAAAGCTATTTCCCTGAAGACGAATTTGGAGCCTTAGGCGTTGTATTGAATGGAGTCATATTCACAGTAATTGCTGCAATATCCGCGTTTACAATAGTCTTTTTAATGCGAAAGTTGGGAGTGGGTGTGTTAAAATATATTTTTGGATTAAGCTTCGCTTTTGTCAGTTTCTTCATCACATTGATGTTTTTAGATGTTATAATTTATCTAATATTTGTTCAATTTCCGGAAACTACCGGTTTGCTCAAGCTTTATTTTTTATTTACGAACATCTATATCCCGGTTTTAACGGGAATTTCAGTATTTCTACTCATTTACAACTATTTTACCTCAAAATCTATCAAAACGAAAAATTTTATTGTATTATACATTAGTTTATTAGTTAGTGCTTCGATGAGTATAATATTACCCTTTTGGAGCACACTTGCTATTTTAATAGGCATTTCAATGTGGGATATCTTTGGAGTCCTCTATAAGCGTGGACCTATTAAAGCTATGATTGATATCATATCCGATAATGACAGTGAGGGCGGTCCGAGTGAAGCTGAGGTAGATAAAAAAATTAAAAGCGGTGAAAGCGTTTACGATACTTCAAAATTAGAGATAGGTATTGGAGACTTGGCTTTTTATAGCTTACTTACATCTTCCGTCCTTCTTTTTACAAATAATATAATTATTGTAATTTTAACCACAATTGCGATACTGGTTGGAACGGGAATTACGATATCGGGATTAAAACGAAATAGAATTTTACCTGGACTTCCAATTTCGATATTCATGGGTATAGGTACTTTTGCAATTTATCAATTGATAGTAACTTTTTTTATATGATTTTTAATTTCTAATTATAAAAACAGATTTTCCACATTTATTTTATTATAAGAAATTCTTATGGTTGAGCGTATAAATGGTAGATACAAGTCGCGTTAAGACATTTGTTGTTATTGGGGCGGGGACAATGGGCAGGGAAATAGCACAAGTCGCCTTAATGTCGAATATGTTTGAAAAGGTTATTTTAAACGATGTTAATGATAATGTTCTTAACACAGCAATAAGTTATATCGTAAAAGGCCTTGAGAAAATTGAATCAAAAGGAAAGTTGAGTCAAGATTTAACGACCGATTTATTGATGAAAAAACTCATTACCTCGAAAAACCTAATAACATCTGTCAAAGAAGCTGATTTTATCGTAGAAGCTATACCAGAAGTAATGGAATTAAAGCAAGAATTATTCAAAGAATTGGGGGAATATGCTCCAGAACACGCTATTTTAGCAACCAATACTTCAACTATGAGCATAACCGATATTGCCGAAGCATCTAACAGACCAGAAAAAGTAATTGGCATGCATTTCTTTACCCCTATTCCTTTACTTAGATTAATTGAATTAATAAAAGGGGAAAAAACGTCACAAGAAGCGTTTGACATGGGAGTGGCAGTTGGAAAAAAATTACCTGCACTCAAAGGTAAAAGATATATAGCTAAGATAGAAAAGGAGAGTCCAGGATTCATAGTAAATCGTCTAACAGTTGCAACAACTCTCTTTTTTAATTGGATATTAGATATGGCAACAGAAAAGCAGATATCATACGAGCTTATAGATAACGATTTTGTAAATCCACCTGAAATGGGACCCTTCGCAAAATGGGATTATCTCGGACTTGATATTATTCATGATGTGATGAGTTATTTTGTTGAAAAAATATCGCCTGAATTTGCCCCCGGTAAAACACTCACGAACCTCCTTAAGGAAGGAAATCTGGGAAGAAAAACAGGAAAAGGTATTTACGAATGGGTTGAAGGAAAACAGCATATTAAAACTAGTGAAAAAGCTGGGCTATTCAAGGAAGGAAGAGAACAATATTACGCAATCCAATTAAATGAAGGATGTAAGTTATTGGAAGAAGGAATAGTCTCTGGTTACAAAGTTATTGATGATACGATGTTAGCAGGTATGGACATGCCTGGGCCATTTGGAGCTGGTAAAAACAATTACGAAAAATGGTCTTTAATGCTAGAAGAACTCGTTGAAACTACTCAAATAAACTATTTAAAACCTTGTGAAATGATGAAATCTGGAGCTTTTCTTAAACTTAAAAAGTAATTGCCAATTAAAGTTGAAAAATGCCCTAGAAGCAATAATAAAACTATGGTAAGAGTCTTATATATTCAAAATCTTTATGTAAAGTATATAAAAATTAGTTTCTATATACCATTTTGACCGATAAAAATTCATCCCCTAAGTCAGGATTCAATAAAATTATAGATTTCTTCAACGAAAATTTAGAGTTGAATCGTCCTATAGCTATAGCAGAAGTAGTGGAAAGGACAGGGTTTTCGTGGAGTTTTGTGAAAAAAACAGTGTCTAAAATAAAAGAGGGCTATGACGGATTTTACTTCGAAAAATCGGGCAGTACTTGGATTATATGGAAAGATCGGGATCATATTATTAAGAAATTAGATGAGACTTGTTCCCGATTTTTAATGGACGACGACGACGAATGCTAAATTCAAGGTTATATTTTAGACAACGCTAGTTTTCTAAACCTTTTACCAGATAAGTATAATATACAACAACCAGAACAAACTGGTAGTAAGTTATTTCGACTAAAACAATTACGAAATTTCTGAAAATTTTCTCCATTCCATATCTCAGATATCGTGTTATTATTTAAATTGCCAAGAACAAGGTCGTAAAAGATATGACAAGGTGCAATATCACCAGAAGCTGTAATATCAATCGAAGTCCATGGACTTAAACAAGTTTTATAAACATCCGTCATTTCATCCCATTTTGCCCTTAGATAAGCTTTAATATTACCAGCAGAGAATGTTGGCGGTAACAATAAATAATTCTTATGCCTAGAGTCTAATTTTGCAATAGTGTTCTTAACTTGACGGGACAATACTTCAGTATCTATATCAGCAAAATCTTCTGGTGATCGAACCATGGCCTTCCAATACTTATCTGAAGTTATACCAAACTCTGACTTTAAAAGGTTAGCGTATGATTCACCCATACTCTCAGTTAAAAAATTCTGCATCTGAATCGTTACCCAATCTATTTTGGAGAGGTCAAGTTCTTCAAGGAATAACTTTTCGATTGAGGTGTAATTGTCGTTAGTGATCGTATAAATTAAACTGATTGTTGGATTTTTTTTACCTGCTTTTTTTCTTTCATTATACAGCGTTTCAATACCTTTAATAGCTTTTGCATAGCTCCACTTCCCCCGTTGGATGTCGTTAGCGTCTTGTGGGCCATCTAGTGAAACTCTTATCGAATCAAATCCAGTTCGCACCAACATTGAAGCATTTTTAGCTAAGAGAGTTCCATTTGTAGGAGTGTCAACAACAGAGCCTGCATTTTTAATCCCAATTATTAACTCTTCTAAGTGTGGATATGTTAAAGGTTCTCCACCAAATAAACTGTAAAAGGGTTTTACTGAACTTAATTCTGAAATAATTTTTTTTGTTAACCTGTAATCCATAACGTTTAGTTTCTTTCCTGATGGATCATTCGAGGAGGTTCCTGTTTCCCCCCAAAAATAGCACATTTTGCAACGAAGATTACAATTCTCGGTTAAATGGAGCGTTACACTACTCGGTAAAGAAGCAAGTTTAGGCATTGCAAACCAAATAAATAAATCGATAACTAATTTTAAAAAATAAAATCATCTGTGTAATAAAAACTAATGCGTTTGATATTGTAAGCTTCTACTAGTTAATCTACAATGCTACTAGCTGATCTTGGTGACTAGAAAAATAAGTCTGAATAGAAGGAATATCAAGTTCACTTAAAGCTGCAGCATTTTTACATGAAGCTACTAAAATTCCTTCTTGATTAGGCAGCGGTTGGATTAGAATTACTCCATCAGTGCAATCGACTAACATGCGTTTTAAACTACTTTTAATGGTTTCTTGAATAAGTTCTTTACCGATACATTTTAGAGCTGTACACATTCCAGATATGAGCGTTTGATCAGTAAATTTCGTGATGGAAGAAGCATGAGCAATTGGCAAGCCTTCGTTACTCACGATAATAAGACCAGATAGGTCATCATTTTCATTACACAAATATTCTAAATATTCTGCTAGATCAGAATCCAATATTATTACCTCGGTTTGGTTTTCGCGTAAAAAAGTTTAACCAGAGTATGTTAAGAAACTCAGATATATATGTCTTTGTGTCGATAATGATCCTTAAAATTGACGCAACAATGAGTCGTCTTTTGAAGTTAATTAGAGTAAATAATCCCATTCTGTATAAAGTATAGTAATTTTTTATGTTTTATCGTCTCATTCTCATTACATGCAGAGTGTGAAATTTCGTTTAATATTTAAATGGTATGAATTATTTTACAACTCAATAAATAAAGATTAAAAAATGATATTTTAATTTAAAGAAGTGAATTTATACTATGAAGATTGAAAAATCTAGTCAAGATCTTGAAAATGAAGTTATCTTTGGCGAATTATGCATTCACTGCGGAAGTTGTAACGCTTTTTGTCCACACATGGATTTTGATAAAGAAACTGGAATAGCTTATGTAGTTGATGAATGTGCTGAAACTGTAGGACTTTGTTATAACGCATGCCCAAGAAGTTTTTTACCCGTCTCTGAAATTGAGCAAAAAATGTTCGGACAAACCAGAGTCGATCTCGCAGTAGGAGTGTATAAAGATATAATTCAGGTTAAATCTAAAAATAAGGACAATACTTTGTACAATTTAGTCTTAGCTGCGTTTGACGCTGGAGTAACAAAGCATTTTGTTTTGAGTAAACCTCAAGAAAAGAAACTCGGTGCCGCATTTCCGGTCGTAGTCGATAGTGCTAAGGATGCAAAACAATATATTCCCACCCACCCTAATCAAAATGGGGGACCTTTAGTAACTGGAATTGGCCAAGCGTACATGGATAAGAAACGAGACATTGGGATAATCGCTAATCCATGTCATCTTCAGGGACTCGCGAAGATACTCACAAGCGACTTTAATACGGGAGCCGAAAGAACTTCCTTAAAGATAGGCTTTGCTTGTTCATCTGGTGGAATGAAGGGTTGTATATATTGTACTGATTATTCCGGAGAATTTTCTGATATAACTTATAGCCCATATGGTGGTCCATCTAAAGAAGAAGCATTTTTGATTATCAGGACTGATGTAGGTCAGAAAGTCGTTGATCATGCAATAAAAAATAAGTTGATCGAAGTTACAAATGAACAACCAGACCTTAGCAAAATGAAGGAGTTTCTAAATAAGAAGAGGAAAAAGAACATTCTAAAATTACTGGGTAAAGATTTGGTCACAGCAAAATATCTAAAACTTACAGTAGACGAGTTTAAAGATTTACTAGAATAAAAATTTTACACAAATTATATTAATTCTCTTTTTTTCAATATTGCTTCCGTGAGCAATTCGAATACATTTTTATTGTTCTCCCCAGTTTTTGAGCTCGATTCGATAAAGTAAGGAATATCGAATTCTTTTTGAAATTCCTCGGCGTCTTTTCGTTCAACTGTCCGTCTGTAAGATGCAAGGTCTGTTTTTCCACCTACAAGGACAAATACAGTGTCAGTATTAGTGCTCTCATTTACAATATCATACCATTCTTTGAGATTTTGAAAGCTGGTATATCTGGTAATATCATAACAAAGTATGCAACCTTGGGCGCCCCTTGCATAGTTAGGCAAGAAAAATCGAAAACGACGCTCACCAGCGAAATCCCATATCTGTAACTTCACGGAAATGTTTTCAAAATTCATATCGTATGATGCCAAGTCAGTACCAATTGTAATCTTCATCGGTACAAAGTGTCCCGTGATTAATCGCTGTATCATTGTGCTTTTTCCGACACCACCGTCTCCTACGACAACAATCTTAAACAAATATTGATGTTTTTGATTCGTTTGTTGCGACATCTCGATGAATTTATTTAAATTTTATATTTATAATAAATTAAGTTTTAATAAACTTTTTTTCAATAATTTATTCATTATTTAAATCTCGGTTATACTTCCTATTTATTTTTCCAAAATTGCGAATTATGAGATTTCGAATTTCTTCAGGTAATTCTTCATAGGAATTGATGATTTTAGTAGGTATTATGTTGTTTAAATCTTTATAGATGGTAAGGAGTAATAGACTAGTTACAAAAGGAGAAATCCAAATAACAATAAACGGCAGAATTGAAATTTTTAATGGCAATGAATTTTCGATTCCTGTACCTGGTAAATCATACGGAAATCCTAATATTGTATTATTATCTAAAAGTAATACAAAACTAATATTTAACACGTTTAAGAGCATAAATGTAATCAAATTAACAATCGATATCAAATTGAAATGTTTTTGGTTTAGACAAGATATTGTTTTATCTGCATTATCATTCTTAACTTTGATACTTATTTTTGCATATTTCCAGATATCGATTAGAATCCAATAAAACCCAAAAGTGAAAAAAAAGATGAAAAACAAGTTAAAAAATAAGTCATAAATTTGAATGAGCTGAGGATGATAATACGATTCAGCTCCAATCCAAAACAGTAAAACTAACTGGAGTAATGCTGTAAAATTCAACCGGTTTGCGTGCTTTTTTTCTAACCCGAGAGGGTTATAAGTAATTAGGTTACTTTCTAAATCCAAAATTATTCTATATTTATTTGAATTAATAACTCTAAAAAATAAAGAAAAGCCAAAAGTAATGATCGGAAATAGTAATAAGAAGAAGTTAGCCCAAGACTGAGATAGAATAAATAAATACAATATAATAAATACAAACACATCCCTAAGAAGTGTTTCATTAAGTAATTCTCTTGCCTTCAAAAAACCTTTATTAGAATTATTTTCACTCATTTTTTTATTAAAAGAACGCATTAATAAATAAACTTATATGGTCCTTACAAATATAAATTCTAAATTAAACTTATACCTATAAGAAAACTCACGATTTTTGCTATGGATTATTCAAATTTCTTCCCATATGAACAATATAGGCAAGACCAAGAGAGTATTATTGTCCAAATTGAACGAGCTTCAGAAGATAAAAAGAATTCTTTATTAGCAGCTCCAAATGGTACGGGAAAGACCATAATTGCTTTAAGTGCGCTGTTGCCATTAGCTATAAAAAAAAAGTTAAAGATTATCTACCTATGCCGAACTCATGCTCAAAATACAAGAATAATAAAAGAACTTACGAAGATTTCGAATTATTTATCTGATAACAATCTTAATATCAAAGTAAACGGTCTTTCCATTAGGGGAAGGAACGAGATGTGTCTTAATGAAATCCTCTTATCTTTAAAGCTTAATCCCCGTGAATCGATGGCAGTTTGCGGAGACTTACGGAAAAATAAGAGCTGTAAGTATTTTCTTAATTTATTAAAGAAAAAAGATATGCACGATAATCTGATTAATATAGCTCCAGATTTACTAAATAAACCCGTTGATGCTGAAGAACTAATTCATTTCTGTAAGGATCAAATGTTATGCCCGTACTTCCTAAGTAAGTTCCTTTTAAAAGAGATGAAGTTAATTATATGTAATTATCAATGGATTTTCAACCCATTTATTCGTCAAAATTTCTTACAATTTATAGATAAAGAGCTTCGTGATTGTATATTAGTTCTTGACGAATGCCATAATGTAATTGATATGGCGACAGAAGTTAATTCTGATAGAATAACACCCTATTCACTTAGATTGTGTTTGAAGGATTTAGAGATGTATCGTTCAACAAACGATATGCAGAGATTTGTGAAGTCACTTTTAAACCATTTAGACAAGAAGAAAAAAACCTTAAAGGATTTCGAAAAAGAAATAGATGCAGCGAAACTGCTAACTCAAGTTTATACTATGATGCGTTTTTCAACTTTGAACGAATTTGCAAATTTTATTACAAACCTCCAAGATTTTAGCGTGTCTGTTCACGAAGAAAAATTAGCCAATGGGGAAATTTCAAGAGATTTCTTAGGATCTCTTGCGGAATTCTGGTTGAAATGGATGAAATGTTATTTATTGGAAAATTATTTCTTCTGCTATAATATTAAACAGATCAAGGGTAAATCTGCTATATCAATGGAAATCGTTGCTTTAGATCCCAGAGAAATCGCGATTCCTATACTAAGGGAGTGTTATACTAGTGTTCATCTCTCAGGAACTGTAAACCCTTTCGTTTATAACAACCTAATGGGGTTACAAAATAGTGGTAAAGGTTACAAGGGTATTGTCGCAGATTCACCTTTTCTCAAGAAGAACATAAAAGCAGTAATTACAGAAGGAGTAGATACCCGTGGGAAGAATAGAAATGCCCCAATGTTTAAAAAGATGCTCTCTAAAATAAATGAAGTTCTGTATTGTACACCCGCGAATGTTGGAATTTTTTGTGCTTCCTATAAAATTCTCAACGAATTAGTTAAAAATGGTATTGAATCAATAGCCATTAAGAATAACAAACAGTTATTTGTTGAGGAACCTGGGCTTTCAGCTTCAGAAAATGCCTATCTTGTAAACGATTTCAAATCAATGGCGTCTTCCAATCGAAATGGAGCTATTTTATTAGGTGTGTGTGGAGGAAGAAATTCAGAAGGAGAAGATTATCCTGGTGATCATATGAATTCAGTGATAATTGCGGGATTTCCTTATCATTTACCCACCCCTCGAGTAGAAGCAAAAATTGAATATTACGATAAAGTTTTTAATAACCAAGGGTGGAATTTTGCCTATTTGTACCCTGCGATTCAGAGAGCAAATCAAGCTTCGGGGCGTCCTATAAGAAAAATAAAAGATAAAGGCGCTATAATTTTTATGGATTGGCGATTTGAACAAAAAGCTAAATGGATATCAGAATGGATTAGAAAAGAAATAGAAATTATTCCAGATAAACCTAACGCTCTCCTTCAGAATTTAAATTCATTTTGGAAAACGGTATAAATTTCTTTACTTAAGAAATAACTATTACTATTTTAATTAATTACGATATAACTGAGCTAATTTCCTCGAAACTATGCTCCACGTGAAATTTTCCTTCACTCTTTTGTAGCAATTTTCTTTAATCGTAAAAAAGTAATTTGGGTTTAGAAGAACATGGGCTTTAACAACTTCGTCTGGAATTTGATTTGCTATATTTAGAGTGTGTACATCATAAATTGTATGATTCTCAGATGTTTTGACTATTTGAGCAACTTCTGAGGATTTTAAGATTGAAATTAATGTTTTAACAAACTGAAAGGAATTATCTTTTTCAATAAGAAAGCCTGTACCTATTTTTGGATATAACGAAGCATCAATTATAGTTTCTTGCAAACCACCTACCTTGGTTGCTACGATAGGGATTTTGCATGCCATGGCTTCTAAAGCCATAATTCCGAACGGTTCCCATCTAGATAAGGCACAATATACATCTGCACAAATATGCGCTAAATAAAAAATTTCTGAGGCTACTCCAAAAACTATTCTTACATTTTCGGGATACTGTTTTACGTAATCAGAATAGATTCGTATCTCATTTAAACTATAATCTGTGGGTAATATTAGAAAAAGGAATTTTGCATTTGGGATGGCTTTCAAGACCTCTGGGATTGCTTTAAAAATGATATCAAAGCCTTTTTGAGGTGAGATTCTTCCTGTTGTGAGAATTAACGGTCCCGAATCTGTGAATGCTTTAATATTTCCGTTTTTAATAAACGGATTTCCATTTGAAATTTCGTTTATTGCATTTAGAACGTTTTGAGAATTAATTAATGGGCTTTGATTAAGATTTCCTAGTTTATATTTTAAAAGAAATTCCTTCATATATACTTCATTAATCTCATTCCAATAAGAGAGTTTTAAAATTTCAAGAATTTCTGATCCATGTATCTCTATTATTTTATCAAAAATATCGAAATAATCCCAATCACACCCATCCCAAACAAAATCGGCTTTAAATTTTATTAACTCATTACCACAATAAGGAATAATATCTGACATTAAGTAGGATTGGCTTACCGTGGTTACTACATCTGAGATAATTGCTCCAATTTTTTCAACTGTAGGTATACCATGATCTGTTGGGTCTCCGTTGTTTTCTTGAGATATTAGAAATATCTCCCTTAAATTCAACATTTTGAACCCATCATTCATCAAAATCCTAATAGGTGTATCATCTACACCACATAATTTGTAAAATTCGTATTCAAATCTCGGCCAAGTTAATAAGTGTATGGTTAAAATTGAGGTAATTTCTAAGCCTTTTTTAATTAAAGCTTGTTTCATTCCTAAATAACCCAAAACTACGTGATAATCGTGAAGATGCACAATTTCGGGTAAATCTTCCCTATAATTCTCTAGGAAATGATTTGCTAAACACCTAATTCCTAAACTGAATAACGCAATTTTTCCTCTTATTGTTGCAGGATTGTAAACTGTTCTATCATCCAAATATTTAGATGTGAAAGAATTTTCTCCAGAAAGCAATATAATATTCACGTTTTCTATACAAAGTTTATGAAAAGTGATCACACAATTCGCTTCGGTTTGCTCCAAGCCAAATAATGAAGGATTAATTTGACCAACACACTTAAAAGGTAACTTTTCCAATTTATGTTCATTTTTTAAACTTTCAAGTTGACCATGAGAGGGCATAAATACAGTAATGTCAAACTCTTCGGCTAAGTGTTTAGCCTGATTAGCAGGCACTTCACCTAAACCTCCTACTTTAGCTACACCAGCATACTCAAATGAGAAAATCCACACTTTTTTCTTATTATTCACCAAGATAGGTCCTTTTTGCATCTAACTATATTTGTAAAGAAGAAGCTTAAGATATAATTTATTATTATAATCTATTTAAAGACATAAAATATTACGTTTATTAAAGGTTATTTAAAACAATCTAAGTGAAATTCAATAGCAGCAAATATTAATAATATTTAAGGATTTATTTTAAGAATTATTAAATTATACAATGAAAATTAATTAGTTTTATACGAAATTAAATAAAAAGAACTATTTTGTCTGAGGAAGTAAAATGTGCGATACATTAGTAGCATTAGGCAATTCAACTGAAGACAGAAATGTAATTTTTGGAAAAAATAGTGATAGACCTCAAGCTGAAGCTCAATTAATAACTTATAATCCTAGAACACAGTATCAAAAAGGAGAAAAAGTTAGTTGTACTTACATAACTATTCCACAAGTAATTGAAACTGCAGCAGTGTATATGAGCCAGCCTTTTTGGATGTTTGGTTGTGAAATGGGTTCCAATGAATATGGTGTAGCTATAGGGAATGAAGCAGTGTATTCGAAAGAAAAATATCACGAATCCGGGCTATTAGGGATGGATTTGCTCCGATTAGGTCTAGAACGAGGAAAATCTGCAAAAGAAGCCCTAAGTGTAATTACTGATCTATTAGAAAAATATGGGCAAGGTGGTAGTTGCGCTTATGATCAACAAGGTTGGATTTATCACAATTCCTATTTAATTGCAGATAACAGTGAAGCTTATGTATTGGAAACAGCCGATAGATGGTGGATAGTTGAAATGGTTAAAGAAATAAGATCAATTTCTAACAATTTATCCATTAGAGGTAAGGGAGATATGAGACGTAAAGGTATTATTGAACACGCAATCGATAAAGGATATTGTAAAGACGATGATGATTTTGATTTTGCGATTATTTTTTCAGATCCACAGATTCCGAACAGCTTCCCTTCAAATTCACGAGATGGTTGTACTTCTTTTATGTTAAAAGAAAATAAAAATAAAATAAACCCTTCTAAAATGATGACATTTTTACGAGAACACGATGTAGGAATTTGTATGCACGGCTCATTTCAATCAACAAGCTCTCAAGTGTCACACCTTAAAAAAGACTCTACTAAATCTGTGCACTGGTTTACGGGAGGATCTCTTCCATGTTTAAATATCTTCAAACCATACTCTTTTCCGTTTGATCAACAAAAATTTACAGTGTTAAAACCTGGACCTTATGCCGAACAAGATCCAAAATGGTTTTGGTCAAGACATAAAGATTTTATAAGACCATATAAAAAACGCTCAACTAAGCCTGAGAAACAAGTTTATCTCGACCGTCTAAAGGAAACTGAGAAAATTTTGATAGCAGAAGAGAAAGAAATTAGTACCCAAGCACCTTCTCTTTCAGAAAATGAGTATATGAAAAAATATCTTGATCTTAATAGAAAATCATGGGATTTAGCAGAAGAATTGATTAAATAAGAATTTTTATAACAACATTAAATTTCTATTTTATTTCATTTAGAAATTTTTTTGTGCCAACCTCTATATAGGAACCCCCTAGAGGACTAAAACACATAAAAGGTTCATACCCTCCCTCATTGATGTAAATTTCTAAGGGAAATAAGTAACCTATCCAATCTTGAGAATTTTGGAAAATAAGTGTATTCTCCTCTGAAGTTGGGGCTTTTTGTATTATATTTCTCCCAATTACCTCAAATAATTCTCCTGGAATCGTAATTATACCGTAACTATTACCATTACTAACCGTTAATTTTATAAATTGAACTATAGTCTTTCCGTAATTCTTTAAATGTTTCCGTTCTATTGTGAAGAAAGGGAAATTAACGTATTTATTCTCAAACTTCGCAAGCTTAAACAAGAAATATTTTTTTATCACCCACTTTGCTTTATTTGAAAACCACACTTTCGAGTAATATTTAGCATCTTTTTGAGGTATTGAAAATCTCTTTGTATACACATCAATATCAACATTTAAAGAGTATTGTTCCCCGGGTATAGAATTTGCTAATTTTAAGGCTTCTTTACCAATTGTATACCCAATTTTTTTTGTATGTTCATAAGTTCCCAACTGGTCATAAGTAAGGTTTTTATCCTTATTTATTTTTTCCAAATTTGTTCCCGATGTTGTTATAGGATTCAAATCTCCTGAGGGACCATTGAAATAAATTGATTTGATTTTACTATTTGTTAAATCGTCAATTTTCTGAATTATACGGCCAGGGAAATCGGCGGATAATTTATTATTCTTGTAAGATAATGTAGTAGGGTGGCAAGCGTAATTTATTAAAAAACCTAATAATTCATTTTTTTCTATACTTTTAAAAGCAATTATTCCTAAATGCGGAAAAGTCTTTCTAGAGGGGTGTCTTCTATTAAGCACTATATCAGGATTAAATTTTTCCTTTTTCCAAGCGATTTTACACGGCTCTAAATCTTCAAATAATGTCCCAACCATTCTTTCTATTCTATTAGTCATCCAAACAATAAAATCGTCGTTTTTATTATCAGCAAATATAACTCCTTTTATAAAAGCCAATGTTCCACCTGGGTAATAGAATTCACCCGTAAGATCAAAAGAAGAGTGGGTATGAGTAGCGTGTATAATTATCGCATCTGATTTTAAAAGCTTAAATTTTGAAATTAGCTTATTTTTTATATACTCTACTATTGAAAATGGTAATTTCAAAATATCAACTGAAATCAAAAGCAAGTTAGACTTTTTATTATCATGAGTTATTAATACACCATACGCATGAATATCGTCTAACTTTCCTAAACATGGGTCTTTACGAGCATAACCCGCCATAGGTTTACCTATGTAATCCTTTGGTGTAATACTTATTTTATCAAACGCAACATACATTAACCTATATTAAAGCAAAAAATATCAAAAATGTTTTCTTTTTTTAAAATATATAATTTCACATGCTCCTTTTAGGAAAACTTTTATTTTTTTATGTATTTACTATTATAATTCCTCAAGTTTAAATAGAATTTGATAAGAGTTAATCCCGATGGCACTGAACAAATTAGATATATTAGGTATGGAAGGCACGATTTCCAATTATAAGCAAGGACGTCACACTTTACACCCCAAGCATTGTATAATCGTATTTCCCAATATTAAGAATAGAAAAGACGCAAACAAATTAATCGGAAGAACAGTAGTATGGATAAGTTCTACGGGAAAAGAATTGAAAGGAACAATAACGCGTGCTCATGGCAACAGTGGTGCCATTAGAGCCCATTTTAAAAAAGCTGGTGTACCGGGTCAAGCGCTAGGAACTAAAGTTAAAATTATTAAATAATTAATTTTAATGTGTTCTTCTTGCTGTTTTTAAGGACTTTTTTTGTAATATTTCAATAACATACCTAAATTAATACTATCTTTTCATCTATTTTTGTTGATAAAGCGATCAAAAATTGTTCTTTTTTAATTTTAATTAAATCGGGTTAAAATGTAAATATGTCGGAGCAGCAATTCCAAATCTGTCGGTTCTGTCAACGAAATGTTAAGTTGGCTTATTATTGTGAGGATTGTGGAACTAGTTGTTGTTCTGATTGTTTACATGAAGAAAAAATTGATTCTTATCTTTGTCAAGCTTGTAATTCTAAAAATATTTTCGTCCCAGAATCTGGTAATAAGAAAGCTTGCAAAGATTGCGGGGCAGATAATATAGTCAGAACCAACCAGCTCTTAAAATCTTGCCCTAAGTGTCACTCTCATCAAATAATTAACATCTATGAGAAAAAGGAAGATTTAGAAAAAAACTTCATGGAATTAATTAAAGATTCACGCTCATTTATAGATCCCTTAAGAGATTTAGTAAACGCTCTCTATGCATTAAAACAGAAGATTCTGGACGCAAGAGCCCCACCTGTTAAATGCTTTCATTATCCTACTATGGAATTAGATTTATTAGCACTCTTTAAGTTATTTATATACGCAAAGGAAACTCTTATTGAGAAGATTCGCAATTTTATCCAGCATCTTTCGATCAATAAAGAATATTTTTTCGATATTTACACTCAGCAGAATTCCAATATACGAATTATCGAAGACATTCTTGAGAATTTGAACAGAAGTTATAATTCGATAACGGATTTTATCGAGAATAATGTAATAACTATTAATGCTAGTATTGTAAATCTTTCAAAGAATTTAGTATTCATCGATAAGATTACCTTTTATTTCAAAAATTATATTAAATTTCTAAATTTGGCAGAAGAGGAAAAACCGGTTTATGCAATATACGCTAAATTAGCCAATGGACTTAATACGCATGACAAATACAAAAAAAATCAAGGAATTCTTTTTATGACCAATTTTGACCTGTCATTTGTTCATGAACACGGAAAGCGGAAAAAAAGGCAAGAAGGTATTTTTAAAGCGCCTGTAAAGGATTTAACTAAAGTTCAAATAAGAGGGAAACTGTTTAAAAAGCTTTACATTGAATTCCCCTATGGGAGATATGAATTTACACTTCCCCCAAATTCTATATCGAGGGTATTAGATTATCTCTTACTCGCCAGAAGTTTTGACGAGACTGTTATTTATGACAAATTGGCCGCTAAAAAACTATATAACATCGAAATCGATTTGAGTGACATTTCAAACTATATTGAAGAAGCTATAAATTCTTTCTTTAGCTTAAAATGCCAATATAATAATATTAGTTCAAATAATAAAGTCTCTGAATATAATGTAGAATCATCAATATTCAACCAAAACCCTAATATTATGACTATTAGATCTCCATTCCAACACCAAAACCAAGTTACGAATCAATACAATAATAATTATCCTTATCCCCCTTATCAAAATAACAATAGAAATACTAATCAAAGGATGGGACAAATTCAAACTCCTGAGGATTTAAACTACTACGGCAACTCAATGAGACATTATTTGCCTCCCAATTATAATCAAAATGAGTTTTTCTTACAAAGCTTCTACGACACCAACAGGATACAGAATTATGAGCCTAAACAATTTAATAGAGGTTTTGATAATGTTGTCTCTGATATTGATCAAAAAAACCTTTTGATGAGAAAATTAGAACAGCTACAGAAATATGAGAGATCCTTCCCTACTCGAAACGGAATTCATAACTATAATGATTTTTTTAATGATACCGCTAATTATAATTTAGATCGAAAAGCTAGAAATATGCCACAGTATCAAGAATTTTCAAGAAATCACCTTTCAGATTTGTTTAATCGTGACTCTAGTTCAAATCATCCAGGTGAAAGCTCTAGCTTTCATTCACGGAAACAGAATAAAACAATGCACAAGAAAATGTTTGACTATGAGAAAGAGAAATATAGCCTCGAAGAAACTTTAAAAGCTTTAGACTCTAAATTTGAATCTGGAGATATTTCTGAAATTGATTATTTTAAAAATTTTAAGAATTTACAAAAGGAAATATACATAATTGGAAAAAATATTGAAGCATTAGACTCTGACATGGAAGATGAAGAATTATTAAGAGGTCCAGCTAAAGAATTTAATAGAAAAAGTTATTATACTTAAAACTTCTCTATACAGTTTATTAAGTCTGAAAGAATTAACTCCCTTCTAATTCTTTTCTAAGCTTATCAATTTCGTCTTCTAATTTTGCTTTTGTTCTAATTTCAGGTTCTTCTTCTATATCGTCAAACTCTGAAATGTAAGCAAGTTCATCGTCTGGTACTTCAGGCATTTGTCCGCCTTGTTCTAAGAGCATTTCCGTTTCAAGTTGATTTAATTCGTCAGTGACATCAATTGCTAAATCAATCTCAGGATCACCAGCAAGAATTTCGGCAGATTCTTCTATTTCTGATACATATAATTCAGAGTCCTCTGCGATTTCGGCGATCTTTTCGGGGGCCACATGAGATGCAATACCTTGTAGCTCGTCTCTAATTCCACCCATTAAGTCACCTGTCATGGATATCATAGATCCCTCTTGAATAGCTTCGAGCTGACGTTCTATCTTAGCCCGAATATTGTTTGCGCGGTCCACCTTCATCTGATACTGTTTGTGCTGAATTAGATAGTTTTTAGCCCTATTTCTCTCTCCCCTCTTTATTGCAATCTTAGCGTTCTTTCTCGCAATCTCTGCTCTTTTGTTATAAGTTTTATTTGCTAACGCGATTTTTCTAATATGAGCTTTTGCTTTAATTACGAGGTCATCGTTTTCTTTCTTTTTTCTAGGAAATAATTTTCCTTTTAATTTCGCACACACTTTCTAATCACTCGAAATTTAATGGTGTTTCTTTTATAATTATTATGATTTTATTTACTTAAAAATTTGATAGAATTTAATTTAGTATAATGATTCTTATCCATAAAACTTTCATAGACCAAACTTTGATGATTCTAAAATGAAAAAAATCATATTAAATTTCGAGAAAAAAACAAATAATTTTAAAGCTTTAATACAAGAAGCTTTGAACATGAATCTCCTTAATATTTTGGTCTCTAAAGAGACTCGTTCTGAATTAAAACAAGTTGAGCGTATTAATACTTTTTCTAAAGATACCGAACTACCCGTTAAAAATTTAATATTTAAAAATCTTGAACACCTCAAAAGCAGTAAAAAATTAGAAGCAAATAGAGGTATTATTTTGGAGTTAACCATTAAAGCGGATGAACAAAAAGTGATAGAGCTTTCAAAAATAAATGAAGTTGATTTTATAATTGTTTCTGCAAAAGATTGGAAAATAATACCCTTTGAGAATCTTATTGCAAAAATGCATACAAATGATACAGAACTAATTGCCTCAGTTGAGAACTTAAAAGAAGCAGAATTAATGCTAAAAACCCTTGAAATCGGCACAGATGGAATATTAATTACTCCAAAAAAAATCGATGACATCATAGAATTGAAAAAATTACTAATAAGCGAACATGATATTGAATTAGTAAGAGCAAAAGTTATCAATTTACAAAATATTCCCGAAAGCGAAAGAGTGTGTGTTGATACTACTTCTTTATTAAGCTCTGGTGAGGGGATGCTTGTTGGAAGCACTGCGAAAGGATTTGCTTTAGTGCATGCTGAAGTATTCGAAACGCAATTTGTTTCCTCAAGACCTTTCAGAGTAAATGCGGGGGATGTTTCAGCATATATTTTAGTTCCAAGCGATAATAAAGACGAAGAATATCAAACGAAATATTTAAGTGAATTAAAGGGAGGAGATCGTGTTATTGCTGTAAAAAATAACGGTGAGGTAAGAATCATCACAGTAGGTAGAGTTAAAATTGAAACACGCCCTATGTTAAGATTAGAATTAGAAATTGACAAGCAAGGTAAAAAGATAAAGATAAATTATATTGGGCAAAATGCAGAAACGATTCGATTAGTTAAAGCTGATGGTGATCCAGTTTCAATTGTAGATATTAAAGTTGGAGACGAAGTTTTAGTTCATATTGGTCCTGGTGCAACTCATTTTGGTACAAAAATTAAAGAAACTATTGTTGAAAAATAGAAATTATTAAAATTTCTAATTACCTTTATAAACCGCAATAGTACTCTTGGATTCTTCTAGTTTTACTGTAATTTTCTTATCTGAATATATCTCTTTTAATTTATCGTGAACAAATTTTGCTAAAAGTTCACTAGTTGTTGCTGGTAAAGGCAATAGCATCACATCCGTTTTAGGAAAAACATATCGCTTATTGGTATTAGTTACAATTTCAATCGATTCTGAGGTTTCAGATATTGTGTGATCTTTCGACAATTCGGGAACTAAAACGCGATGATCTAAAGGTTTTACTATCCCTTTTATTTTTTCCTTTAATTCAATAAAATCTACGACGAAATAATTCTCGTTTAACGGTGCTTCTACTTCTACAGATACGTAATAATTGTGCCCATGTAGTTTTGAGCATTGATGTGGTTCCTTTAAAAAGTGGGAAGCACTGAACTTTATTCGAGTTGCACTAACTATAACCTTATAACTCATAGAACTCTGCTTTCATCTTTTTTTTAAAATTTATATATTTTTCCCTTTAAAATCATAACACTTGTACAGTAGATCGTTAACTACTTTTTAATTTATACACTCTAAATATAAATTTACTCCAGAAATAAATATCAAAGAGATGACGATAAAAAAAAAAATTGCAATTACTGGTGCAAATGGATATTTAGGAATGCAAACAATCGCAGCAGCGTTAGAGAGAAATATTATGATACACGCCGTTATCCGAAGGAGTGAAGTAATTGAATCAATTAAAAAGGATGGAAATGAAGTTTTTTTAGTTAAAAACTTTGAAAAAAACGCCTTAGAAGCTGCTTTCAAAGGATGTGAATCAGTAATTCATTTTGCTAACATTGTTTGCGGAAGCAAGGAGCTGTTTGAAGCTGTAAATATTGAAGGGTTAAAAAATATTATTACAGCAGCAGAAAATGTAGGCATTTCGAGAATTGTTTATTCATCAGGCCTTGGGGTTGATCAATTTGGTGAAAAAGACTGGGCGAATAATAATTACTTCTATTCTAAAAAAAAAGCAGAAGAATTATTAATTAAAAGTAATATTGCTTATGTCATTTTTCGACCATCATATATTCTAGGTTCAAATGATGAGTTAATACCAGATCTCATTGAACAAATATACGAAGGAAAAGTGTACATTGCAGGAAACGGGGAAGTACCAATGCAACCTATCTATGTAGGAGACGCAATAACTGCTTTTTTAAATGCTTCGTTGGGAAAAGGAGAAGATAATAGAATCTATAACTTAGTGGGTTTACAGACAATAAATATGAAACGCTTAGTAGAAATTGTGTGGCAAGCTATCAAGGATATAGGGTTGAATATTCCTCCACCAATATATGAGTATATTTCTTATGATTCTGCTCCTGCAAAGTTAGAAATATGCACAGAAATGGTAGATATAATGAAATGTGATATCATCGCTGATGGTAAAATAGCTGCAGAAGCATTAGAGTTTAAATTATCTCCTATCGAAGACGCAATTAAAAAAGCGGTTAAAACAAAATTAACTTCCAGTATTAAAAATCAACATAAAAAATCTATACTAATGTTATCCGGAGGTATAGACTCCGCAACAGCTCTATATTGGGCTCTTAGTAAAAATTACGATGTAATTGCTTTATCTATGAATTACAAATGGAGACCAAAAAAAGAAATAGAAGCTACTAAAAAACTTGTTGAATTAACAGAAGTCCCTCTGGTTGAAGTACCTATACCTTATATAATGGGGGCTGTAGATTTAAGGTTCGAGGGATATCCTATTCCTTCAGCTGAAAATGCTCCTGAAGGCTTTATACCCTTAAAGAATTTAATATTTTACTCTATTGCTGCATATTTTGCTGAAGTTTATGGATGTAATTTTATTATTGGTGGGCACAATCAAGATGATATCGATAAATTTTCAGATGTTGGTTTATCCTTTTTTAATTCATTAGAAAAGATAATTGAAATTTCTAAACACGATAAAAATTTACACGATATTGAATTTATAATGCCTCTATCTAACAAAACAAAGGGTGAAGTGTTCGAATTAGCGAGTAAATTGAATGTTCCTTTTGAAGTTACTTGGAGTTGCTACGGAGATTTTGAAGAGCCTTGTGGTAGATGCTCCTCGTGTGTCTCCCGTCAGAAGGCTTTAAATTTAATTAACAAGAATTAGCTAAAAATTATAAAGTTTAAATTAATGATTATAATAATATCGTTAAAGGTTGAATATTAAAATGATATATTGGGCTCCGTTATTACATATGTATCAACCTAGTTTTCAAGATAGTAGGGTGTTACGGCAGATAGACAAAGAATGCTATAAACCGTTATTTAGAATGCTAGATGAGCATGATAATGTTAAAATTAGCTTAAACATTAACGCCGTTCTAATAGAAATGTTAGAAGAATTTGATCTAAGTGATACAATAGAACTACTAAAAAACTTGGTGTTTGGTAATAAAATTGAGATTGTTGGAACAGCAAAATTCCATCCGATCCTTCCACTTATTCCACAAAATGAAGCTGAGCATCAGATAAAAATAAATGAACAAGTAATTAGAAAAGAATTTCAACAGTGGGAAAGAAGGGGATTTTTCCCTCCTGAAATGTCAATTTCTTCCCAAGTCGCGAAATATGTTCGCGAAAAAGGGTATAAATGGGTTATAATGAGCGGTATCGCCTGCCCTATCGAATGGCCTTACGATCAAATCTATACTTCCCCGAATGGTCTAATGTTATTTTTTAGAGACGATATTTTAAGTAATAAAATTGCCTTTAACGATATAACCGCAAAAGAATTTGTTGACCAATTAGAGTTAAATTTTAACAAAGGAAGACAGGACAAAAATAGGGATAGATTTTTCATAACAGCAATGGATTCAGAAACTTTTGGCCATCACATAAAAAAATTTGAGAGGACTTTTTTAAGCAAAACTTTTGAACTTATTAAAGATCAAAAGGAAATAGAAATAGAGTTTATCTCTAATTTGATTAAATATTTTCCTATTCACAAAGAACAAATAATTCCAAAAGAATCGAGCTGGAGTACAACTTACGACGATATGAAGGTAAATATTCCATATCCGTTATGGGATCACCCTGATAATCGTATTCATTCGCTGTTTTGGAAAATAATGAGGAGCTTAAACAATTTAATAAACTTAATAGAGAATATAGATTTGAAAATTGAATGGGAAGTAGAGAGACACTATAATACCGCTAGATGGTTTTATGATAGAGGTATATGTTCAGACACTACTTGGTGGGCTAACCCTGAACGTGGGACTTGGAGCCCGAATTTGATTTATAAAGGAATTGAATTACTTATGAGATCTGCGTTAAATGCTCAACTTGCCTTAGTGCATGCCAATAAATCTGATTTAGGAGAGGGATATTTTGATTCGATTTCCTTCTATCATAATTTAATACTAATGGAACTCTACTCAAGAACAAAAACAAAAAAAAAACATGATAGAGAGAATCCCCAGTAATATAATTAAACAACACAAATGCGTAATGTATAGATAGCTCACTAATTGTCATTATATCATTTTGCTTGCATAAAATAACAATAAAATATATAATTTTAAATTTGATATATAAACTAAGTACACCTTTGCAGAATAAAATATCATATTTATTTAGAATAATGTCAAAAGAGAATGAAAAACAACGAGTAACTAAATTTTGCGTGTATTGTGGCACTACAATTGAAGAAAATACAGCTTATTGCCCTAATCCTAAATGTGGAAAATTAGTGATAAATATAAAACCGAGTGAAGATAGTTTCGAGAAACAAATATCAACACCCAAATTAAAAAAAAAGGAAGTAATATCGCGAATATGTTCAGGATGTGGGTCAATAATAACTTCCTCACTATTAGAGCAATGTCCTATATGTGATACAAAATTAGAAAAAAGTTCCGAACAAAAGGGTGAAGCTCAAGATGCAAAACCTCAAAGAAAGACGGGGTACGTTTTTACAAATAAAAAGCTGGTACCAGAACAAAGGTTTATCTTAAAACGAAACGAATGGAATTTTAGGGAGGGTATTAGTGTTTTTGGTAACTCATTAATGGCGTATATAACTATTCGGTTAATAATAACTATGCTATTAACTTTACAATTAGGGTCAACAGATCCCTTAGATTTGAATATTACAACAATTCTCATAAGTCAACTTCCAGATATTATTTTTGGATTATATCCTCTATATTACATTATTTCAAAAAAACATAAATCCCAAAAATTGGGTTTAATGATTAATACCAGATATCTTGTTATTGCTTTGATTATAGGAATTATTGCAAGCGTAGGATTGATACTACTCGATAACTTTTCGTCTATAATAATTAGTTTTATGTACAATTCGGGTATCGATTTCTTCGATGTAATTGCTTATTTAGAAGAGGAATATCTAATACTTCAAAGTGCAGATTTAATTTTTATAGTATTATTAATAGCACTCATTAGCTTATCAGTAATTTCAATCGAAATCGCTTTTAGAGGCGTTTTGCATAACACGTTAAAAGCACGTTTTAATAATGATTTCCTCGGTAAATCTTCAACAATTGTTATTGTTGCGTTGATTTATTCGGCTCTTTTCCTCTTTTTTACGCTGCCTATTGGAATCTATTTCTTTATTCCTAATTTCATGGTCTTCCTGGTTTTAGGCATCACTTATGAAATTAATCATAATCTACTAAGTACGATCATTGCCAATGTAGCCTATAACATATTCCTAATTATCTTAATTGTATATTTCTAATTTCTAGATTAATTTTCGTTATCCTTAATATATAAATTTAAAAATAAGAAAAATCAAATATCTCTAGTGGTATTATTAGCAACATATGTTCTTTTAAATACGATACGATTTAAACAGCTTGGAGAAAGAGATATTGGGTAAAACGTACTATTCCAATAAGGGAAGCAAAGATAACATCATTATATCTATTGCTGGAGCACATGGAGTTGGAAAAACGACCATATTTAATCTTTTAAAAAATCACGTAGGAGATAATAATAAATTTAAATTTTTTCCCGAACGATACAAAAAAATTCCTCCTTTTCCTTTTGGATCTGAAAATAAACAGATTGCTTTCCGTAGCGAAATTCACTTTCTTCAACAGTTAATAAGGAGAAATAAAAATATTACAAATTTTGACAATCGCTTAAATGGTAGACTAATAATTTTAGATAGAGCGCCTATTTGTGTCCTAGCCTATTCTAAAAGTCTTTACCTTAAAGAAAAGGACTATAATCTTATCCTTGATATGTATAAGTCGGTAAAGTGGAAAGAAGATTATATTATTTATCTTACGGCTCAACCGGATACGATATTGAAAAGAATAGTTCAAAGAGGTTCTATTGATAAAATTAGAAATGAATGGAACGAGAACGATAAAAAATATTTGTTAGAAATACTCTCCTACTATAATCAGTTTCTTAACTCAGAAAATCAAACTAAAAAAGTATTTACGATCGATACAGATAAATTAACTTCGGAAGAAGTAGTAGATGAGATTAAACGAATAATTAATGATATATCCGGATTTTCCTTCGACAAATTCGATAACGCTCCATCTACACAGAAGAATTTAAACGATTTTGTGTAAGAAATTATGATAAAATATATTAATCTAGATTTTATGATATAAATTAAAAGAAAATAAAAATTAATGATTTTTAATAATCTTTAATCCAAAAAGGAAACTGATTTGATATGTCGTCTCTTGTGCAAGGTATACGAGATAATATGATGAAAATCTTAAGATTCGAAGAAGATAGAACTGATTTAGAAAATCTAGCAGTATTATCTAGGGTTGGTATGAAAGTCGCTTCTGCTTTTTCATCAGAACTTGACGCAGATGCAACATCAGCTTCTAGTACTGCGTTAATTGATTTAGGATTAAGGCTAAGTGAAGCAACAGCCCATGGTGCTTTAACGGAAATAATTCTTCACAATACTTCGGGTTATAGTATTATTTTGGCAATTAACGACGAATATCTTGTATTTGGTGGGCTGAAGAATGTATATCGAATAGGATATTACCTTGGATATTTACGTGAATTAGCTAAAAAGTTAAATATATTGATTTCCGGAGACGAAATAACTGATATGACTCTTTCTTTAGAAGAATCAGAAAGAATTAAACTGAAGAGAGAACAAGAAGAAGAGGAAATAATTGCGATAGTAAAACCTAGCGTTGAAGAAGACAAAGCTGCTTTAGACGATTTACTAGGATTTTTAGACGATTGGGAAAAAGTAGGCACGGAAATTGAAGAAAATGAAGCTACAAATGAAAATAATGTCGTTTCGATCCCTAAATCGATTGGTTTAGAATACGAAAAACAATTGGAACATTCAACCGAAAGCAGAGAAATTCCAACCCAAGTTACCCCTACCACTGAAAGCACAGAATCACAATTTAAAGTTTATGAAGACGAGATTCCTCCAGTTCCCCTTGAAGATTACACTCCGATGGAAATTGAAGAGGACGAGAGCATTCAAGAACCTCAAATCGTCCAAGAACAACCTTT
>JAGXOB010000399.1 GCA_019894735.1 Promethearchaeota archaeon
GGATTATGCCTTTTTCCTTGGCCTTTGAGTCCATCAGGGCAATGGTCTCTTCTATGACCTGACCGATATCAGTAGGCACACGGCGCTGGACATATTTGCCTGCCTCGATCTTTGCCACATCAAGCAGGTCGTTGATAAGTTCCAGGAGGGCATCTATCCTGTTTGACCCCCTGCTCACGAATTCATGTTGTTTTTCCCCAAGGGGACCACACAAGCCTTCTAAGAGCACATAGTTTTGCTGTTTGATCGCAGAAAGAGGACTGCGAAGCTCATGTGCCACCATATTGACAAAATCAGTCTTCATTTGATCAAGCTGCTTGAATGCTGTAATATCCTCGATAACGGTAACTGTCCCCACGATGCTGTTGTCCGGGCCAAGGGCTGGCGCTGAAATAGCCCTGAGCACATTTGCCCCTGCATTGATTTCCTGTGAAATTGACTCGTTTTCCGACGATTCCCCGCCCTGAATTTGCTTGAGAGTATTTATCAGGGATTCATCATTTATGATCGTGGAAATAGGGGCCGGGCTTTCCACTTCTTCGGATATTTCCATTAATCGCATGAGTGCCGGGTTGTGAAGGACCACCTCGAGATTGCGGTTGGTCACCATAACGCCGTTTCCCATATAGTTGATGATGGTTTTAAGACGGCTTTTTTCAAGATTGAGATCGTAAAGATTTCGGATATTTTCCTGTTCAAACTGCCGGGCTTTTTGCTCAAGATTTCTCTTTTCAGCGGCCCTGGTAATGATCAGGAGAAACTGGTCAATCTGAAAAGGCTTGGTAATAAAATCATAGGCAGCTTTTTTCATGCACTCAACGGCCGTATCAACTGTTCCATGTCCCGTGATGATGATAACCGGAATATCAGGGTATTTTTCACCGGTTATTTCAAGGACTTCTTCGCCGCTCATGACCGGCATTTTAAGGTCAAGGAGGATTATGTCCAATGGTTCTTTGGCCAGGATATCAAGGGCTGCCTGGCCGTTTTCCGCAGTGATCACGTCATAGCCCTTGCCCCTTAATAC
>JAGXOB010000400.1 GCA_019894735.1 Promethearchaeota archaeon
ACTTATTATTCTTAATTTATAGCATTGGCACCGTTTAAGGCCATTTTCTCCATTGATCCAACTAGTATCTTTACAAATATTACAGGTGTACTTATCCTGTATATTTTGAGAAGTCGTACTCATCCTCCGAACTTGTTCCATTATTTTGTCTAGTCCCTCCATACTTATCCCCCTTTAGTGGAAATACACCTTGCCAGCTACCCATAATGCTATTATTAAGTATTTCTATTTTTTCATTATCTAAAGCAGTTAAATTATTTAATTTTTTTAGAATTAATTCTAGTGCATTATCTGTTAATGTTTTTTTAATTGCTTTTCTCATTTTTATAAAATTCATTATTGTTTTTTTTAAATCTAGGTTTGAAGTATAATCATTAATTATTAAATCAAATCCTTTTTTTATTGTTGTTGTTTTTTTCTTCTTTATATCTTTCTCTATATCTAACTCTTTCTCTATATCTAACTCTAACTCTATCTCTGTGTTACATTTTGTTACTGGTGCGTTACAAAGTAACAGTTTTTCCTTTTCTCTAAATCTTCTAACCCTTTCAGCGCCTTGTGTTTCTGTACCTATAGACTCAACTGCTTGTGGCAACATAAATTCATTTTCAGCTATTTCTTCAAGCAATCCGCATTTTCGCAAATATACTAGTGTCATTCTTACATTTTCAACTTCTTCATCTAATTCAAGGGCCATTTCGCTTTCAAATGTTTCTTCTAAATTATCAAATCCTAATTTGCCTTGTTTTTTTAAACTTAACAATTGAAGCTTAAGATAAATTATTGTATATGTGTCTCCTCCAGCTATTTTCCTAAGTTTTTTAATTTCTTTATCCCTGAAAAAAGTTTCTTTTAATTTTAACCAAAAATACTTTTTGTCCTTATTCATTTATTACCCTCCATGTCGTAGTTTCTTAGTATTGTGTAGCTAAACTATTTTAAATTGCTCATATGAAGCGCCTTGACTATCAATTAATTCAACCTTTTTTAAGTTTTCTGGATTTATACTTGGTATCATTTCTTC
>JAGXOB010000401.1:0-642 GCA_019894735.1 Promethearchaeota archaeon
GTCTTTCTGCGATAGTGACTTTAATAGGTTTCTTAACAACGGTAGATCTTTCAGGATTCTTTGCCGATAGCAATGATATTGCGAGTATGATATTTGGTGTCTTAATAATCGTAGTTTTCTTCGCTGGTATCCCATTTCTTACCGCTTTTTCATATATATTATTGGCTGGAGAAATAATGGAATTTTCAATAGACTTTAACACCCAGAAATTATATACCTTGATGGAAAAAAAAGGATACGACACGACGCCGCGCGATGTAACCAATATTTACCCCGATGGAAAACCTGTTTCACACGAATCTAATACAGAGGATTAAAACTCATAAAACTTTTTCTTTTTCTTTTTTTTTTTAGTTTTTATTAAATATCATAATATTAATTAATTAGCTGATGTTGGTAAGGAATAATCAAAAATATATAAAAAAAAAAATTATAAAAAAAATCGTTTTAGGATTATCTTTTACGTTTCCTACTTCTAATAACAACGTATACAATTAATGTAACACTACTAGCTGACGCTATTATCAGAATTAGATAAAATAGCCATTCTGAATTGGAACTGGTTATTTGATAGATAACCGTGTCACTTATGTCCTTTACTGTGAAGGAAGACATCATCCCTTTCTCTCCGTACGAAATTTC
>JAGXOB010000401.1:652-1012 GCA_019894735.1 Promethearchaeota archaeon
ATAAGTGTTGATCCGCTTACTGATGCATTTTCGCATCCAAGCCCGCTAACTAGAGATTCTAAATAATCAGCTTGAGGTCCAGCAATCGCTAAACCATTTAAAGCAAGGTGCCAGAGAAATTCATCTGCGCTTATGTTTGGAATGCTTAAGGTGTCAGCGAGGTTATTATAGTCGTCCAACATTGCTTTGTAATCTAAAGGATTTTGAAGGATCATAATTTTGTCTGGGAGATCTCTCGGATCCTCCTCATAGTCAGTACTCGTATAATTCCATAATGAACGTTCTCCGTACCATAAGCTATAACTATTTGTGTAGTTAGTATTGATCTCAGTTTCATTGTGTCCCAGAAAATATAAGAGA
>JAGXOB010000402.1 GCA_019894735.1 Promethearchaeota archaeon
TGTAAGAACATGAATCAATTAGACAAGAATCATATCGAAATATTTGCCTTATCAATCGCAGATGCTGGAGAATTTGGATTAATCAGAATGATAACTGAAAATCCTGAAAAAACTACGAAAATACTTGAAGAAAACGATTTTAATCTAGCTAAATCTAAGAAAAATACTGAAGTAACAGCCATTTTCATCTCAGAAAAAAATAAAATCTCAAAAATCACAAAAATTTTAGCAATCAAAAACTTAAATATAGAATATGCGTACTCATCAGCAGTCCATATTGAGGGAAAAATAGCTTTAATTTTACGAATAGATGAAATAATAAAAGCTGAAAAGTTGTTGAAGGATAATAACATCAAAATATTAACCCTATCAGAGATAAAAAATTATTTTCAATAATATTGTTAGATAAAAAATAGACAGGTAGTTAATGGTAAAAGTTTTCAAAACAACCAAACAAAGTTAAATCGGTCTAGAAAACAAGTTATGCCTCATTATTTTTCTGATTTGACTTTTATCAATTGGGGTATCTTCCCAAAGGTACCAATCAAATCATGGTATATTATTAAGACTCCATCAACATCTGAAATTGACCTTGCTATTTCTATACCACGATTAATAGCATCACTATATTTGTTCCCTTTAACAACATTACATACAGCTGTTGATGCTGCATCAGCTAAACCAGCGGTTTTGCAAAAAGTTGTTGCAGCTTCGGCCTCACCAAAACTAAAAGCATGACTAAAGCGACCTGAACTAGTAGCAATCCCAATTGGAAAAACTGTCAATCTGAAACAAAAAAAATTAGAAAGACTAATATCACCCGCAGAAAGCATTACGTCGATAGGAATATTTGACATAGCCGAAACTTCTCCACCATTTTCAACAACAGCTACCTCACAATCTTCATTTATCATATCAGAGACAGCTAAATCAGCCAGTACTCCTGCAACGGCAGCCATTGGACCAACATTTGCTTTTTTAGCAAAATTCGCCATTAATT
>JAGXOB010000040.1:0-5739 GCA_019894735.1 Promethearchaeota archaeon
GATTGGACCAATTAAACCGATCCCAGCAAACCCTAAAATCATTGTTGCTCCAGGCTTTATCTCAGTTTTTAAGTCTTCAATGATAATTGAGCTTCTTTTACCCTTTTCACAAATATATTCTTTTTTAACCATGTTCATTTCCTTTTCAATTCATGAATTATTTGATTTTTTTTATATTATACTTACAATATAATATTTATGAAACAAATCAATATTAAAATTCCTTTTATGGATTATTTATTAAATATAAAAGCAATATTGATTCAAAACATAAGGAAAGCGTATTAGAACTTTATTTTTTATTATCTGTAGAGATAAATATCCTATTCGAAGATTAATGATCATGAATAAAACAGAAATTAAGAAAAAAAAAGGTTTCATTAAGGAATACAGATCAGATATTTTAGGTATCGCGACTTTTATCGTAGCTTTATTGTTCATATTTTGGATAGGAAGTCTTGGGTTTTACTGGTAATCAACTCGAGTAACTTGGAGAACAGTAATTTATACAAATTATTCATGATCTTTTACTTGATTACAATTCATTTTAGGTAACTCTCAGAAATTCGATAAGAAGCAATTTATTTAGATGATCTTAAATTTTAAATATCATAAAACTAGAGTAAAACTAGTTTAAAAAATGAAATTTGTGATGTGAAAGATGGTTAAAAACAAGATTGAAGTGGGAGATAAAGCACCTCTTTTTAAAATTGAATCATACAACGCTGGGATGATTGATTTAGGAGATTTAATAAGTAGGAAGCAGAAAATCGTCTTGATTTTTTCAAGGTATTTTGGCTGTCCGATTTGTCAACTTGACTTCTCAATACTATTAGAAGCGGTTCCAGAAATTAAAGAGAAAGGCGCAAAACTGCTTTATATAACTCAATCGGGTGAGGAAGCTGCGCAAGAATTTATTAAAAAATATAACGTAGATTTCCCAGTCATCCCTTCTTCAAAAGACGAGTCATACGCCGAATATGGACTGGGTTTGATGACTAGTGGCGCAGTAATGCAGATAAGAAGTAAGTTAAAGGAAGTTAATAAATTAGGCATAACTCATGGACCTTATGAAGGTTGGGAAAAACAGAGTGCAGGACAATTTGTTATTGGTGAAGATGGAACCATACTCCATGAAAGAAAGGGTTGGTTATTACTTCCTGAAATTTTTGCAGTCCTTTAGTTTGGATATTGTGTTAAACAAAAATTTATTTTTATTATTTAGTTAACAATTTCTTTTTTTATTTTCTGCAATATTGGTAAAATCAATTTAGTCGGCTTATAAAGCATATAAAGATATTACCTGCATATCACACAGTTTCAAAAGAACAAGAATTCTGACTTCTATATATGTAGATATTTCAAGGCTATTATCTGGATATCTACTCGTAGAAATTGTGAACATATAAAATTCCTCAGGGATGACGATTATGATAAGTTCAAGATTAAATGATTCGGAACCCATTCAAAACCTTAAAGATTTGTTTTACGATGAAGAACTTAAGGAAGAAATTGAAGCTAAGATAATAAGCCTACCGGAAAAGAACAAGAGATCGAATTTTAAACTGCTCCAGGAGATTCAAACCGTTTTACAGAGATGTACGCACTTGACGGAAAAGCAAAGATTAATGTATTGCGAGAGTCAAAGGTATTTCATGAAGCAATATCTGCGGGAAATGAATAAAAAACCTTGAATTTCATGTTGAATAGTATTTCCTTACTTCTTCTATTACTAAATTAATCAAATCTTTACTGTTCTTAATTGCGTAAAATGTTACTTTTTCTAATAAGCCTTTGAATTTATCTTCAGGTATTTTTGAGGCTCCAATGAAAAAACCCACAATTTTGTGTCCTCTATTAGTCAAACTTAAAAGTAACTTTTTTGCGTTATTCCAATTATAGATTCCAAAGTCAGTTATAATAAACAGTAAAACTTCTCTGTCTGATTTTTCGCATTGTTTAACTATCGCTTTTATTGGTAACTGCGTCCCTCCACCTTGATATCTTAATAAAGTGTGTTCTGCTTTTTGGTAGCTATCAGTCCAATCGCAAATATCTGCGCGATTAGAAAAATTTATAATGCTAAATTTAACGCCTTTTTTAGCGGCAAAATGGAGTGCAGCAAAAGACGCCAACAAAGCCGTATGATAAACACCACTTGCTTTCTTTGCTAAGTAATTCCATTTCATAGAACCAGAAGAATCAAGAACAAGAAGTAAATCCGGAATTTGCTTTTCTATTAAGTGCCCTTCACCAATTTTCTTCGCCCATTTTCGAGTAGTTATATTTGGAATAATTATAGGACTACTTAAAACGGTTTGAACTACATCCAACGCTTCTAATGGATCTCCAAGACGCCAAACTTCGGGATAGATAGGTAGCAATCCTCCTGGTTTTTCTTCGTAGATCTTAATTTGAATCAAATCTTTAGCTAGCCCTCTATACCACGTAGCTAAGGGATTTCCATCAATCATTATTCCCGCTTGACCTGCTGGAGCACCAAACTCGGAATAGGGTGTTTTTTTTGCGAATTCTTCTGCTTTTTGTCTTAATTCGTCGTCGTTATCTTCCTTAAATTTGTCTAGATTCTTGTTTTCTAGAGGATTATCCATGACCTCTAAAATATCTTCAGGAAATTCCACATTAGAGTCACTTCTTCCTTGAGATTTTCGAGTAGCTTTACCATCGCTGTGTTGTGAGCTTGAACCAACTAATGTAAATGTATTGTTCACAAGTGATTTTAGATGATATGCTATTCTAGAAACTTTATCTTCCCAGAGGGTCTCATCCTCAAAATTCTTTTTCACAACATTAACCACTTTACTTGCTACATTTTCCACACTAGAGAAAAAATCAGCATCAGCTATTTTAACGTCCAATAGCTTTTCGTAAGATCGAAATAGAAATTTTGAGAACTCACTTAATTTATTTTTACTTTTATCCAACAAGTGTGCATAGGTTTTATTCAGCTCCCAAAAGATTAGATCTGGATTTTTTCTATGAAGTTTAGCATCAATAATCAAATCTGCGAAAATATTAACCACAATTGGAGCGAAGTTCTCGTTTACATAGGTCATAGCGGCTTTCAATAGTTTCGCATTAATTAAACCGTCATAAGGAATAATTTGATAGTGAGAGACTTCATGAAGAGATATTGCGTAAAAAAAATTTACATAATCTTGATCTTCTATGAAAATAGGTGTGTTTGCTAAATTCATAGTAATTTTCCACTTATCGTGTGGGTCAATATAAAACCCTTCTAAATTTGAGTAGTCGAATATGAAATTAGGTAAGTCTAAAGGTGGGAAAAAAAATTCTTTTTGCGTTTTAGACCAGGCAGTCTTCGCTAATTCTATAACATGTTGTTCCCTTAGAGTTAAATTCTTTTTAGATACGCTTCTTATCTTATTTTTTCTAGTCTTTGCCATCTCGAAATAACGCTGTACTACTCCTCCTTTTGAATGTAGTCTATTTTATCTAAAATATCTCTCAATTTTAAAGCTTCAGAACCTCCCGAAATTTGTATATTAACTAAAGAATCATTATTTGTTCCAGTAACATTTATCTCAATGAGCAAATCCTCCGTTCTAATCTGTTTGGTTTGCCTTCTTTTAAAAGCTTCTTGTAAAGATTTGTCTAAATTGGGAAATTCGCTAGCTATGTCTGCCCAGATTTCTTTATGGTTTATGTATTTAAAAAGATAATCAGTAACCGTTTGTCGATATAATTCTTGATTACAAAAATTAATTAAATAAGCTCGGTTAGGGAAATCAATATCTTCAATTAAATCATTTCGGATACTTGCAAGTGATTTGATATCTCCGCTTTTTGAAGAATTTTTTATCTTTTGGGCGAGTTTTGAATATTTTTTATCCTTAATAGAATTCACAAAAGGTAGTAAATCGTTTTTAACAATTAAATCGTTTTTCTGGTAATTCTTTAATGTATCTAAATCATCATCCTTAGATTCGCCATCCCTAAATCTTTCAGCTATTTGATAGCATATTTCACGATTAATATATCTTTTCTGAATTAAATTTAATAAATTCTTTGAAAACTCGTATGAGTTTCCCCAATAGGGTGATTTCTCTAATTCTCTTCTTGAATAAATAGCTCTATGAGAAATTACATAAGGAGCTATTGTATTTACCAGATTAATGTCAACTTGTTTAAGATTTAATAACCAAGTTAAAGCTTTTGAATATCTTAAAAGATCTTTAGCAACTCTTACACTTAATATAGTTTCGATTTTATTACAGACATTCTGGTTTGTATTGAAGTGACATCCCGAGCATAATCCGGAACTTGGTTTGAGATTTTCAGAACTCCCTTTATCTACTCTCTCGCATAATGTAAAATCTCTGATAATCGCGTGGATATAATTATTTACCTCTTTGTCGAAGGGAATCTTATTAACGTAATACCAAATTTCCATTAACTCATCAATTGTTAATATTTTTGGCACTTGTATCAGTTCGTCAAAACCACTATATTTTTCATCTTTGCCAGTTAATATCAATTCTAAATCGTGACTCGAAGGCATTACGATGGGGATCGAAATTCCAAAGCGATCTAAGAAGGGTTGGGACAAGTCAAATGTCCCAACATCTTGAGGATTTATTGTTGCAAACAAGCAATACTTGTCAACCGTTTTGATTTCGTCGTAATATTTGATAGTTCCCTCGGCTAAAAGTGACAATAGAATATCTTGAGCATATGGCGTTAAACGGTTTACTTCGTCAATAATTTTCCAAAAACTTGTTACAAATTGCCTCCATACAACTTCTTCTTCCCCATCATGCATTAACTTCCCTAGTTTAAGAGTTCCAACGAGTTTTTCTTCAGTAAGCTGAGGGTGACCTCTTATAATTGAATTTTCAATTACATTTAGCGAATCTCCAGTAAACATACGGCCTAAAAGCTTTGTAAGGCTAGTTTTCCCCCCACCATGTCCACCAACTAATAACATTGCTGAATTTGGAACCAGCGCATTTAATACGCACAAAGACAATATTTCTGGTAGTGTTCTTGTTTTAACCTTTTGAGTTTCTTCATTAAAATATGTTATTTCCAGATTCTTAGAGTGGACAAATAGTTGATTCGCTTGAGTCAAATTGATTATCTTCCAAACTTTTTTCCTTAATAACTCTTCTTCAATAATTTTTGTCGACATTTGGGGAATTCTCGTAAGATTTTTAATATTAAATAAAAATCAGTTCACTTATATAAAAATTAGTATTATTTCTTTAATTTGAGGTAGAAAATCCGCGCCTATCAGTTTTAAATCAATTAAAGATCTTTAAAAAAAAGAAGTAATTGTTATCCTCTTATTATTAAACCTTTTCACATCTTAAAAATAACCGATATGCCCCAAATTATTCTCATCTTCGTCTAAAGCATAAACTAATCCCATTGAAAGTGGTTCTTCATCGCTTTCTTTAGTAGATTTTGCAATTTGCTTTAGAGTTTTCAATTTTAAAATGAATATTCCTTCACACTTTTTACACCTAATGAAGATTTTTCGGATTTGCTCCTTGTCATTGTCAAATTCTTCTTTCTTAAAGGGTTCGAGTAATTTTGGGTCATTATTATCGCAGTTCTTTAAAAAGCATTGATCTAAAGAAATCTTTTCCATTCCTCTTCGAGCTAATGATATGTAAGCATAAGATGGAATTTCATCTCTTAGATCTTCTTCGTCAGTCATAATTAATAAAAAAGAATATTACAAATAATTCTTAT
>JAGXOB010000040.1:5837-14957 GCA_019894735.1 Promethearchaeota archaeon
GCATAAGATGGAATTTCATCTCTTAGATCTTCTTCGTCAGTCATAATTAATAAAAAAGAATATTACAAATAATTCTTCTTATTATTAATTATTGATCTCTCAATTAGTTTTCTTAGGAGAGTTAGATGATCAAGCTTAATTGCATCCAAGAATTATAATTTCTGGAGTAACAATCATTTTAAATTAATTTATTATGTCAGAGAAAGAAGACTTTTCAGAAGAAACTTTGGAACACATCTCGAAGTTGGCATTATTAGATTTGTCAGAGGAAGAAAAGAACAAATTAGCTAAACAATTAGGAGATATTATTAATTACTTCAAAAAATTAAACGATCTAGATACTTCAGATGTTGAACCGATGACTCACCCTATTGAAGGCTTAAAAAATGTGTTTAGAGAAGATATTCCTTGGAAATCTCTTTCTAATGAAGAAGCGCTGAAGAACGCTAAACACACTAAAGATGGATATTTTAAAGCATCAAAAGTTATAAAAAAGTAATATATTACTCTTTATATTCTTTATCTAAAAACTCAATAGCCTTTTCCATATCTTTTAACGCCTTCTTTCTCTCTTTGGGACTCATATTATAGAAATCATCCTCGGAATTTGTCCCAATTTTTTGAGATTCTGCTTGGGATTTAAATTTTTTATAGACTAATGCGTTTATATAGTGTTCGTAATAACCTAACGCTTTATTAAGTTCGGGATCATCTTTAATCTGATCCCATAATTCAAGAGTTTCTAAACTTCGAACACCAATATCTATTCTAAACCAGCTAATTGGAAATAGTAATTTCTTTTTAATACCATATTCGATTACTTTGATATTCTCATCATCGATATACATTTCGGCTATTTCATCCTTGTTGAAAACGATGTTGTCGCTCATAATATACATATTAGCTGCGTTTCGTGAGGTACATACAATTCCTACGGCAAATCCTTTTGCCAATCGCAATTTATTAATGAGATCTTCTAATTTTGAGCCCTTAATGTGAACATTCGATTTCTTAGTTCCTTGAAATTCAACTTTTATTTTTTTTATGTCTTGATTATCGCTAATTATTTTAGGAAACAAATCTTTTTCCCTGGATCTTTTATGAGCTTCCAATAATTTATTAATAACCGCATACTCTAATTTAAGTCCTGGAATAACAGTAGTATTTGCGTCTAAAAATGCATCAACTTCAAAATCGGCGATTCCATAAAAGATTTTACGATTATTGATAATCTGGTAGATTGTTTTTACAATAGTATCTACTAACGCTTCTGGATCTTCTCGAATCGAATCGTATTCAGTGGTGGTGAATGTGTCGATTTGGTCTTCCAAATCTTCTTCTTCTTCGTAAAAAGCAGCCCAAGACATTTCAGTATAAATGTTGCCTTCGTTGTAGAAATTATGCTCACTATCTATACTAATAATCGATTTAGCTCCACCGATCTCTACGCCTTTTTTGGTGCTTGAAGAACTAAATATTTTCAGAGGGGGATTATAAAATTCAAGCGACAATTAATTAACCACTTTATATATAATGCTTTAAAATATTAATAGAGTCCATGTTATTAAATATGGCTTTTTTACTCATCGAAAAATAAAAGAGAAAAAGTTTTTCGAAAATTAAACCAAGTTTTTAAAATTTAGTTAACGGGAATTTTAACTATAAAGGTAGAACCCTTGCCTTTTCCTTCAGATTCAGCCCAAATGTCTCCTTGGTGGAGTTTAACAATTTCCTTCGATAAAAACAATCCTAACCCCGTACTTCCTAAATCCATGTCAAGATCTTTTTTTAGTGGGGACTCAATAGTACTGAATTTTTTGAAAAGATTGTCTATTTCCTCTTTTGTTAATCCCACTCCTGTATCTTTTATTTCTATATGGGCAAAATGAGCATCAGACTTCAATTTAATACTTATCTTCCCATTAGGGGGAGTATATTTTATCGCATTTGAAATAATATTCGTTAAAACAAGTTCTATTCGAGACTCGTCTATGTTCATATAAAGATCAGGTATAATGTCAATATTTATTTGGTGGTTACGCTTGTTACTAAAGTACTTCATTTCTTTGATGCAATTTATTATTATATCACTAATGTTGGTTTTACTCTTATGGAGTTTAAAAGTTTTTGATTCCATTAAAGAAACATCAAGTAGATCGTCCACAAGTTTTTTAATTCTTTTTGTTCCAATGGAAGCCATTTCTAATAGTTCTAATTGTTCTGGATTGAAATTATCTTTATGTAATAAGTCTAAAAGTTGGTATGCTCCATAAACGGTTGTGATTGGAGTTTTTAGCTCGTGAGAGGCTCGATCAATAAATTCCTTTCTCATTTCATTTAACTCCTTCAGTTTTATCTCTAATTCTTTTGTTTTCGATATATCATGAACCATAACCATTAGAACGGGTTTTTCTCCCAATTTCACCAATGTTGATTCTATGGTTACCCATATGAGACTACCATCTTTTTTCCTTAATTGGATATCGATTGGATGGACTGACTCACCTTTCGCGATGACTTTTAACCGTTTAAATAGAATTGGTAAATATTCGGGAAGAACAACATTAATGCTGTTATAATTTTTACCAATAAGTGCATTTTTATCATAGTCTATTAGTTTTTCTAAAGCAGGATTGCAATCTTCGATTTTACCTTGGATATCTATCAGTAAAATCGAAACTGGAGATTTTTCAAAGAGAAATCTATATTTTTCCTCAGATTCTCTTAATTCTTCTTTCGCTTTTTTTCTTTCAGATATGTTTATGAAGGAAGTTAAGAAAGCGGGTTTATTTCGAAACACTATATTTTTGTTATAGACTTCTAACCAAATTGTACTACCATCCTTGTGAATTCCTCGAGCCTCATAATATTGAAAACTTTCTTTATTTTGCTTATCAATTTTAGTAGCGAATTCAATAATTTTTTTTTTATCCTCAGGATAGATAGTTTTAAAAAATTCTCCAGAAGGCCAACTTAATAGTTCATTTATTGAATATCCTAGCATATCCGCAAGTGTTTGGTTGATGTATTGTATCTTTTCATCTTGGATAATAGATATCCCCATTAAAGATTGTTCAGTAATCGTACGGAACTGTTCTTCAGATTCTTTAATTCTTTCTTCAGCTTTGACCATCTCAGTAACGTCATGGATTATACTTCTCATACCCACTATTTTTGAATCCTTATAAATTGCTGTTGCATTAATAGTACCGTAAAATAAAGTTCCATCCTTCTTTCTAAATTGCATAATACCAGGATCGACAGTTTTACCCCTAAATATCAGGCTAAGGTTCTGCAAAACATCATCTCTATCTTCTTCGCGAATGAACTCGTCAGCATTTAATCCTTTTTTAAAGTCCTCATGAGAGTATCCGAATATTTCTGATGCTATTGCGTTGGTATAGACTAATTTAAAATTTAAATCAATTTCAAAGATTATTTCTGGCAATGAATTTGCTAATTCTTTATATTTTCTCTCGGACTCAACTAGTTTTTGAGCAGCTTCTTTTCTTTCACTTATATCTCTAGTAATTGTGAGAACATAGTTTTTACCGTCTGGATTTTTATAGTAGTCAGCAGTTGTTTCCATCCAGATGTATTCACCTTTATTATTTTTAATCCTTACCTCAATTGACTTATATCTGTCTTTTAATGCTTTAATAACTAATTCTCGATCGTCTGGATGAATAAGATCTAATGCTTTTTTACCTAATAGGTCCTCTGAAGAATATCCCATCAATTTTTTATGAGCTTTTTCATTGACATAATCTATTTTTAAGTGATTATCAATCACCATAATTAAATCTTGGGCATTTTCTGATAATAATCTATACTTTTCTTCTGACTCTATTATTTTTTCCTGAGTAGTTTTCATTTCTGTAATGTCATGAATTATACACCTGACGCCAATAACTCTATTATCTCTGAAAATTCGGTTTGCGTAAACATTAGCAAAAAAAGATGTTCCATCTTTTCTCATTAAATTCAATATTAATGGTTTTATATAATCTCCTCTAAAAATTTGCTTAGTTTGTTTTAGAACCGTTTCTTTATCATCTAAAGATATAAATTGAAAAATATTCATGCCATCTCTGAATTCTTCAGTTGTATAACCAAATATTTTAGAAGCGATTAAATTAGTATAAGTTATATTGAAAGCTAAGTCAATATCAAAAATAACCTCTGGAAGAGAATCCGCCAAAACTCGATAATTTTCTTCAGAATCTTTTACCTCTTGTTCTAAACTCTTGCGTAGGCTTATGTCTTGTGTTAAGACTTGAATATAGCTTTTTTCATCAAGTGTTATTTTCGATGCAATAACATTGACCCAAATAAGTTTTTTATTTTTGTTATAGATTTTAATATCTTCCGGGCCAAATATACCTCCCGTGAATAAATGAGTAAAAATCTTTTTCATACGAACCATTTCATCTTCAGGAACAATATATAGCTCGGTGAATCTAAAACCGATTAAATTCTCTCTTTTAAATCCAAACAGACTTATCGTAGCAGAATTTAATTCAGCTATTTGACCGTTATCATCTATTAATACGATAGAGATTGGTGACTTGTCAAACAGTAGTTTATAACTATCTTGAAGGAGGGATAATTCCTCAACTTTATCATCTGGGCTTGTCAAAATTCTGTAATAATAAAATTCTAGTTTAATCTATTTTCAATTAAAAATTAGTAAATTAATAAATTCAGTATTTTTTAATATTCTCTTTGATCTCATGTGCGTTCTATTATTTAGGATCAAAAATTAAATTTAGATATTTCTTACGATGTTCTGAATACTGATAAAGAACTTTTAAACATTTTGGTGGGGCATCCCACAAATCAAAAATCGGTATATCGTAGGACAGAAATTTTTGAAACCAAGGAAATCTATATGGAAATGGCCCACTAAAGTAAACTGGAACGGAATACTTTTTCATTAAACGCTTAATTGGTTTCAAAATAGTCCTATCTAACATGAGACCCATATTTCTCACATTCTCATCAACATTCATCCCTGATTTTTCAATGGTTTCTATCACATCATCGAAATCAAAAACGCCCCAAATAATTATTGAGTCAACCTCTCCAGATTTTATGAGCATTTTAGGAAATTTGTAAAATATGTTAAAAAAATTTACATCGAAAGTAACATCAATAGGGTTGTTAGCGCTTGCAGTGAAAGGTATTAATTCGGAAAGCTCGTTCTTTAGCTGCTTAGAAAATTCTGGAACCTCCAATCCATATAATTCCGATGATTTTGTCATCATGGAACCAGAGCCCCCTGAATCGGTAATTATTCCTACACGATTGCCTTTCATGAATATGTTATACTTCTGAGCAAAGGACAGGGTCCTTAAGTAATACAAGAAATCTGTTATAGAATTAGTAGAGATGATTCCAGAGTCTTTAAAAACGGCATCATAAATCTTTTGATTGCCTCCTAAAGAGCCCGTATGACTCTTGATCGCTCTATCTGCTGCTTTAGTTCCTCCCGTATAAATCGCAACTATTGGCTTTTTTGGAGTGATTTCTTTAACCAATTTAATGAACTCTTTTCCCCTTTTTATCTCTTCAATATAGAGTCCGATTACACCAGTTTGAGGGTCGTCTTTAAAATATTCTAAAAAATCTACCATGTCAATGTTCCTTTCGTTGCCTACAGAGAGCGATTTGCTAACCCTAACACCCATCTCTTTCGCATGCCAAAAAAGTTGGGCAGCGATTGTTCCTGATTGACTTATTATCGAAATATTTCCCCGTTCAGGTATCGCATAAGGCCAAAAAGTGTTAAAATGTGCTTCTTTTTTCTCAGGAAATCCATACCAAGCATTATAGATTCCCAAGCAATTAGGGCCAATAAACCGCATATTGTGCTTTCTAGCAATATTGTCGATCTGTTTTGAGAAATTAATTCCTTCTTCTCCAATCTCTCTAAAACCACCAGAAGTTATTAACACATTTCTAATTCCCTTTTCTCCACATTCTTCCATAACGGAAGGGACCGCTCTAGTAGGAAGTACAAGGAATGCGAGCTCTGGAGTTATCGGTAGGTCCATTACAGATTTATACGCCTTATGCCCTTGAATTGTATCTAACCGGGGATGTACGGGGTATATGTTATTTTTAAATCCACCACCCGCAATTATGTTTCGTAGTTGCATTGAGCCCATTGTTGTGAGTAAATTATTATTCGCTCCAAATATCGCAATACTTCTTGGATTTAGAAATGGGTGCAAGAAATGATCCTTATTCAGTTCCTTTTCTTCGTTTTCAATCAAAATTAAACTCAATTATAAGAATTATTTTTTTGCAAAATTAATTAATTTATAAAATAATGCCTAAAATTTGAGTTTTCTTTTATCTTTTCTTCATATAAAGTCCATAAGGAAGGATTTTTAAGAAGTGTAATCAATATATCTCAAGGTTGAGTTCTTAATTTTCGTAATTATAAAAAATAAGTTTAAAAATACAGAATTTATTATCTTAGAAAAAAATAGAAGATAGACATGCATGTAATAGTATTATTTGGAATACTATTTTAGTTTCTTTGAGGATAATAGGATTAATTATATCAGTTGAATTTTTACATGACTTAAAAGAGTTAAAATTTAAAATTTTAATTATAGGATCCTGCTATTATCCAAAATGACTATTATCCAAAATGACCATAAACTATCAAACATTATCGAAAAAATTATTTTAGAAAATTAATAAGCTCATCTTATTTGTAATAAACATTTAAAGGTAAGCTTTTCTATTGAGTTCAATTTCAGCAGAATAGCCGGGAATAACTCCCTCATAGTTTACAATCTTTTTTTCTTTCATTTTCTTTAAAACCAGTCTTACACCTTCAAATTCTTCTTGACACAATATTTGTAAATCCTTGTAATTTAATTTTCCTCCATTTTTTTCTAACTTAGTGATAATGAATTCTTCTTCTATTGATAGTTCTGACATAATATTAAAGTGAAAATCTAAGTATTAATATTTAATTCATATCATTTTTTACCAGTACTACCGAATCCTCCTAAACCTCGCTCTGATTCAGGTAATTCATCAGTTTCTACAAATTCATATTCAAGGACTTTGCCTAGAATTATTTGACATATCCTTTCTCCTTTTCTTAAAATTACATCTGTATTTGAAAGGTTTACAACGATCGCCATCCATTCGTTTCTATACCCGGTATCAATTGTTCCAGGAGAATTTACAATAGATAATCCCTCCCACAAACCTAAGCCGCTACGAGGAACAACCTTAAAGTAATATCCTTCCGGGATTGCGGTTGCAAAACCTAATGGACAACCAATTCGTTCTAAAGGTTTAAGCGTATAGGAGTCAGCATTAATTTCTATTAATTCTTTTCTACCTTCTTCCTTGATAATTTTCTTAAAACCCATTATATGGGCATCAGCACCAGCATCTCCTTTCTTTGACGGTTTAGGGACTATAACTTCCTTGTTAATTTTTTTGAAAGGTATCGTCAATTTCTCTGTATCCTTTTTCATCTTAATACTTCTTATATTTCAGAATATAAAAAAGAGTTTTTATTAAAGAATAATTAAAACTGATAAGAAAAAATATTATAAAACCATTAATCATTAACAGAATTATCATCTTAAGATATAACTATTGAAATTATTATTAAGTGAAAAAAAATGATAGAGACGGATAGATATGACCCTCGATTAGATAGAGAACAACTTAAAGAGATTTTTGAAGATTTTATTGAAAACAAATCGTATTTCATATCAACATGGAATGAATTTGAAAAGGAATTAAACAAAAGAGTTTTAGACCTTCAGTATCGAAATTCTATGATAATTGCTAAAGAAGAGGGAGTTATAGTTGGTTGGGGGACCTATAGTTTAATTAAAGATTATTTAGGTAATAATAGAGCTCTTATACACCAAGTTCTAACTAAAAGGGAAAACTCTTATAGAAAGGGAATTGAAGAACTAATAATTCGAGAATTGAAATTGTATATTAAAAGAACTCTTAATTTAGATAAGGTATTTATAATTTGCCAAGATTCAGATAGCGCTCTAAGAAACTTAGTTATGAAATTAGGTGCGAAAAAATCTAAAAACTATTGGTATGAAAACGATATCTGAGTGAAAATCATTGACTGAGAAAGAGAAGCTGATTGAAAAAGCTAAAGCTCTAGTAAAAAGTGAAGAATTCGAAAAAGGAATAAAGATTTTAGAAGAAATTTATCTGGAAAACCCTGACGCGGAAACTAAAATTAACCTTATAGATGCTTTGTTTACGTATGGTGGATACTTAAACGACGACTATGTTTTTGAGCACGAAAAATCAATTTCTTTTTTCAAACGAATAATAGAACTCGACCCAGAGAACTATCGGGCACACTATAACTTAGGAATTGCTTATTTTAATTTAAATCGCTTAGAAGAGGCTTTAAATTCATACGAAAATGCGATTTCGATCAAACCGGATTATAAACATGGCTATTATAACATCGGATTACTCCATGAAACAACTGAAAACTTAGAGAAAGCTGTAGAGGCTTATGAGAAAACTTTGGAAATTGATCCTAATTATGTATACGCCATACACGCACTAAAAATCGTTAGGTTGAATTTGGATAATTCCGTGCAAAGCAAAAGCAAAACTCAAGAGAATAGAAATAGGGTTGAAAAATTAAAATCCTTATTAAGTATGTCAAAGCGATTAAGGTTTGATATGATACAAAATATCCTAAATATGAGTAAAGAAACCCTTCTTGATATTTTCATTACTTGGGGAAAGAAAAATTTTTGTGAAATTGATGGAGATTATTTAATTATAAACAAAGAATCCTTAGTTGAGTTTTTCAATTATTTAGATCAAAGTGGTATAGGATTTTAACTTATCAAGGTTATTTTTTTAAGAGTTTATTGTTTATAACGCAACAGGCTATAATTACAACTAAAGATATAATTCCCGCTACAAAATACCCCCCGTAAGTATCTAACAACGCGTCCATAATATTTTTTCACTTTTTAGGCATTTTAAAAATTAATTTACTATGGAAATCTAAACCATGAATGTTTTTAAAATTAATTTAGAAAAATAGTTGAATTTGAAATATACAAAACAATTAGAAAAAAAATAAGT
>JAGXOB010000040.1:15053-18301 GCA_019894735.1 Promethearchaeota archaeon
CTAAACCATGAATGTTTTTAAAATTAATTTAGAAAAATAGTTGAATTTGAAATATACAAAACAATTAGAAAAAAAATAATTTAAAAAATAATTTAAAAAATCTCTATCGCTCAATTTGGAAATTAACCTGTACTCTAACTCTGTATATGAGTTTATCTTGATCTTCTTTTACCTTTACATCAGATTCGATAATTTGGATATTTCTTATACCACGAAGTGATTTTTTAGCCTCATCGAAAGCAACTCTTACCGCGTCAGCCCAATTTTTATCGCTTGTGGCAACTAGTTGAATACTTTTATAAACTGTAATTTTAATTCACCTTCAAAAAATTATATTCTAAAAATAATGTAGAATTTTTAGTAAGACTAATTGTTATTGTTAGATATTTAAATATTTCTAAAAAAAATCTTAAAAATAAAAGAATAGAAAAAAAAGTAAAAGTATAATTTACATCGAAATGTTCGGTTAGGCATCCATGTTTTCTATTAATGTAGCGATTCCTTGCCCGCCGCCTACACAAGCATTAGCAATACCGTATTTCGCCTTTTTGTCTTTTAAGATACGAGCTAATGTACCAGGCAATCTTACCATAGTAGCTCCTAGAGGATGTCCAATTGCGGTTGATCCTCCCATAACATTAACTTTTTCTTCAGGAATGTTAAAATGTTTCATACAGTTTAAAGCAACTATGCAGAACGCTTCATTGATTTCCCAGAAGTCTATGTCATCAGCGGTTAATCCTGCGTGTTTTAGAGCCATTTCAGTTGCTGGCACTGGACCACGACCCATAACACTCGGATCAACTCCAGCCCAACCTAATGAAACGATTCTAGCCATAGGTTCCAGCCCTCGTTTTTTAGCCTCTTCAGCTTCCATCACTATACAAGCAGTAGCGCCTGCGTTTAAAGGTGACGAATTCCCGGCGGTAATTACACCTTCAGCAGTTCCCTCTCTTTCCTTATAACTGGCTCTACCTCCATTCTGTTCCAAGTAGAAAGGTTTTGAAAGTCGCCTTAACCCAGCCATGCTTTCTAATGATGATTTTCTGGCTGCTAAATCTTTTTTGACTATCATTGGCTCTTCTATATTCCCGTCTACATGACCCTCTATGCCAATTATTTCGCCGTCAAACCAACCAGCTTCTTGATTAGCAACAGTTAAATTATGAGCTCTTACTCCAAATTTGTCCATGTCTTCTTTAGTGAAGTTAGGAATTTCTTGTTCATATAATTTTTGAGCAGTTTGCAGCATATTGATAGCGTTTAAGATATCATACTGGGGTCGATACCAATCGCTCTTCTTATTTATCATTTTTAAATTTGGATTAATATGAGTATTTTGCATGTCAACGCGAGTCATATGTTCAACACCAGTAGCTAAACATATTTTACTGTATCCCGTCATAATTTCCATAATACCTACATGCATTCCAGCGCCTGCAGATCCACATTGTTTATCAACGAATAATGAAGATACTTCAGCTGGGAATCCTGCAAGAAATAACGGAAGTTTACCGCCATAAGTCCAGTTTTCGAAAACACCCATGGCTGTACCGACAGTTACCTCGTCAATATCCTTTTTCTCGATGCCTTTATCTGTTAATTTTTGATCAAAAAACTTCATTAACAAAGTCGCTAAAAGTTCGTCACTTCTAATTTCACCAAACACATCTCTTTCAGGTTGTTTTGGTCGAGAACGAGAAAAGGCGGTTCGTGCGTAATCAATTAACCAAACTTCTTTTAGGTCCATATTTATGTATCCCTCTTGTTTAATATTATTTTTAAATAAATTTTCGATTAATTTTTGATATTAAGTTATGAAGGTTCAAAAATGTATTAAAGTTTTTGATGATAAGTCTATGGAACTTTAAACATTCATTTACTCATTTTGATAATTTAAAAAATTATTATGATTTTATTAGTATGATTTTTATTTTTGGAACATTTAGTTAAAATATGGCAGACACGATTGTATCAATCATTGCTGGATCAGAATCAGATAAAGATGTTTACGAGAAAGCAGAAAAAGTACTAAAGGAAAGTAACATCCCTTATGAACTTAAAATTATTTCTGCACACCGGGATCCAGACAAATTAGACGAGTATTTAAAAGGGTGCAAATCTTTGGTATATATAACAGTTGCAGGGTTGTCAGCAGCTTTACCCGGCGTTGTAGCCTCTAAAACAGATAAACCAGTTATTGGAGTTCCTGTTAGCACTAAATTAGGGGGATTAGATGCGTTACTATCAATTGTACAAATGCCTCCTCGAGTACCTGTTGCTTGTGTCGGAATAGATCAGGGAGAAAACGCAGCATATTTAGCAATTAGAATTCTCAGTTTGTCCAAAAAATAATTCTTTGGTGAATGCCGTGGATGAAAACTTAATTGAACTTGGAAAGAAAAATGCTGCTTTAAAGGCAGTTGAAGAAAATGTTAAAAAAAACATGATCTTGGGAATTGGGAGTGGTTCTACTGTTGTTTATGCTGTGGAAGCAATTGCGGAGATAAACAAAAATAATAATTTGAATTTAAAATGTATTCCAACATCATTTCAATCCCAACAATTAATAATTGAAAACGGACTTACCTTAGTTTCACTAGATCAATACCCGGAAATTGATCTGGATATTGATGGAGCAGATGAAATTGACAAGGCTTTAAATTTAATTAAGGGTGGGGGAGGATGTTTGGTCCAAGAGAAAATAATTGCCTCATCTTCAAAAAAACTAGTTATTATTGTAGATTATACTAAAAAATCGGATAATTTGGGAGACAATTGGAAAAAGGGAGTACCCATTGAGATTATTCCTTTAGCATATATTCCTATTATGAAGAGATTAGAAAAATTAGGGGGTACCCCTGTTTTAAGAATGGCTCAAGCAAAAGCAGGACCAGTTGTCAGTGACAATGGAAATTTTATAATCGATGTTGATTTTGGTAAAATTAAAAATCCTAAGGAGCTCAATCTTATACTGTTACAGATACCAGGTGTTGTTGATACCGGTCTTTTTGTAAACATGGCATCAAAAGCGTACATTGGGCAAAAGGATGGAACAATAGAGATACTTAATTAAAAATCAAATTATCTTTTTACACCTAATACAGATATGAAAAAAGTAGCAGTCGCAATACACGCAAGAGACGATTTTAAAGCAGAGATTATTTTTGGTTTAAAAGAGCTTGATTTTATACACATTGATGTGTCAGATGGGAAATTTTCTTCCGTAAAAAACTTAAATTTGGATG
>JAGXOB010000041.1:0-377 GCA_019894735.1 Promethearchaeota archaeon
CTCCAAATCTTCTACGATTTCTCCCTTTTCAATCAGATATCGGAGGTATTTAGAACTAACGCTTTCTCTATTAAGATATTGAAGTTTTATACCTTCATCTTTTAACCCAAAAGGTATGCTGGAACCCGTGAAATATTGCTTCTTTGGGGGTATTTTTAACGTCGGTTCTTCTTTAACTTTTATCTCTTCTTTTACTTCATCTATCTCAGGAGGTTCGTGAGGAAATTCTTGTCCTTCTAACTCCTTCTTTTCTTCTTTAGTAGTGCTTTTGCTTTTTTCTTCTTTCTTATCTTCTGTTTTTTCTACAAAAGAAAAAAGAGATTTTTGGTTTTCATCAACAGGAAGTTTTCTCTTAGTTTTTTTTGGACTAGGCAATT
>JAGXOB010000041.1:387-18268 GCA_019894735.1 Promethearchaeota archaeon
ATTTTACTATTTATTATTATTATTATTTAGATTTTAATCTCGACTATTCTGAGTTTAATATATTAAACCAATTAAGAGTATTTAAAAAAAGAGACAGATCGGGTTTATTTCGATGTAACAAGTAAAAGTTACGGGTTAATTTTATTTTCTTTTATAACTCTTTTTATGTATTCGAGAAGAAGTTGTTTCTCAGCTATGAAAAAATGAAGCTTACTCTTTTCTGGATGTTCGTAGTAAATAACTTTAGCTAATTCTTTAACTTCGTCTTCAGTTGGTTCCAAAAGATCCCCATTAACATTGTCATTCAATAATAAGACCAAATTATCTGTTTCAAGGGGTTTGATATCGTATCCATTTTGTGCATTTTTTAATATCTTAACTACAAGTTCGGCTAAATACCAAACAGATTTATCGTAATCCTCTCCCGTGATATATCGTTGATACGCTAATATCTCTACATCTTCCTTAGTAAACACAGTAAACTAGAACTCCTTTTCTATAGTATAGAATAATTAGTATTTGAATAAAGAAAAAGTAAAGTTAACTTTTAATTATTTGTGTTGAATTTTTAATGCTTCTAAAACCAAAAAATTAAAAATTCTTGCAATATTATTTTTAAATGTTAAATTAAAGCCTCCGTGGCTTAGTGGTATAGCGGCAGAATTTAATCATTTTCGATTAATTGCTGAAACTTGTAATCTGCAGGTCGCGGGTTCAATTCCCGTCGGAGGCTTATTTTCTTTTTTCTTTTTAATTTGCGATTTTAATTTGATAAATCAGTAGATAATAGGCAAAATTTAATTTCAGTATTAAGTTTTAGATTAATGAATTGGATGAATCAGATAAAACACATAATTTTTTGCATTATTGACGATGTACGATCTGAACAATTTTTCAAACTCCTAGATGATGGTTCACTTCCTAATTTAAAACTATTAATGAACACAGGAATTTATTCAAAAAATTGTATAACAGATTTTCCATCCTTAACTTACCCTACTCAAGTGTCAATGCTTACGGGTACTTATACTGGGAATTACTTGGAAGAATTATGCCACGGAGTACCCTCTTTTCATTGGATGGGCCGCAACAAAGATCCCCCCTTTTTAAGATCATATAATTCAATAGGATCAGATGAGAGAATTCAAGTATACAAATTAAATGATGACTTAGGAAAAAACTGCAAAACTTTATTCGAAATGGTCGGAGATGGAAACACCGTAAGTATCAGTCAATTTATTAGTAGAGGTGTAGATTATCTTTTCCCCGAGAGAAAGACCAAATTAATCTTATATTACCTTTTAATAAAACACTCTTATAATATAAACAAATATATTTTGAAAGCAAACTTAGTTGCTGTGAAGAAGCTACTTAAAACTTTTGAAAACCCAAAGAGATTTTTCAATATTAATGAAGCTCCGGTTGCTTCTAACCTATTGTTCGTTTCTTCAGATGTAATGATGCATCTTTACGGTTTTGATTCAGAGTTATATAAACTAAATTTGTTACACATCGATAAAGCACTTGGAATCCTGCTTGAAGGATTAAACAAATTAGATTATTTGAACGAAACTGCTTTTGCTATTTCCTCTGATCATGGGAATTATAAAGCAAAAGCTTTAGGGGATTTTGGAAATTTTTTTAGCGAAAATGGTTTAAAACATTACCACCCTCGAAAGGCTATCAAAGGAAATATTAATTTAGGAGGTTTTAATAGCGTAGGATTTTTCAATTTTAAATCAAACGAGAACACTGATGGGAGAATTTGGAATCACCCTACAATCGCAGATTTGGAGAATTATGGTCCCAAACAGGTAAATGTATTAGAAAAGCTATTTACTCTAAATGGTATCCAATTAATGTATTACTGTGACGATGGGAACACATCTAAAAAGGGAAAAATCCATTTAAAAAGAAAAAATCAAAAAACAGGTAAAATAATTAAAAGTTCTATCGAATATTCAGGAAACGGCAAGGAATTTAAAACAAAATATTCCTCAGAGGTTGATGATAGTGACGTGTTTAATTATAATAGCGACGAGATTGCCAGCAAGTTAATGGATAATAGATTTCACGCAATAAACGAATGGTTAAACGCTACTTCTCACATTAACTTCCCATTATACCCCGATTTGCTTTCGCGGAACTTTAAAAATCCCAGGAGAGCGGATATTATAGTTAGCACCTGTGGTGATGTTGCGTATAATATTAAACACGGAAAAAAAGAAAATAAAAATTTGTATTTACACGATATTGGGCTGAAAAGAAGCACTACTGTTCCACTAATTATCGGAGGATCAGAGGATATACCAGTGAAAGAAATTTCCCATTGTAAAATTACAGATATTGTCCCAACTCTGTTAAAGATGTTAGGAAAAAAACCACATCCAAGCGTTGTTGGTGAGAGCTTAATCTAACATTTAGAATTTAAAGAAAAAGATTAAAAATGTATTATCTTAATAAGCCTTCTTAATCACGTTGTTTTTGTCCTTGGAGGCGGAACAAATACTTCTCTATTTCCGGTTCTTTTTAAGTTCATCGCCTCTTCGGGACAATGATGAACGCAAACACCACACCCAATACACCTATCCTCGTTAATATTAGCAATATTTTCTTCTAACTCAATAGCCTCCATTGGACACTTCTCTACGCACGTTCCACAACCTATGCAATCACCATCGTTCACTTCTGCTAAATAGCTAGTAAAGCTATGATAGGGCGTTGAACCATTCCAAAACATCGAGAAATTCCCACAGCAACATTTACAACAATTACATATAGCCTCTTCATCTAATTCTGGTTTAAGGTGAATGTGAAACGCTTTATGAACGAGTCCTTCATCTGATGCTTTATTTATTATTTTTATTGCTTCTTCTTTTGAAATTTTGGCTCCAAACTTATGGTCAATCGCAAATTGGGCGCTTTTTCCTAAAAGAAAACAATTTAATCGCTCATCGGTTACCTTGCATGATTGTTGGAGTAAATCTTTCTCGTGACGGCAATAACAATGAACTAGTGCAATATCATCGAACTTATTCACAATTTTAGAAGCTTCTTCGTGTGGTAATATTTTATCAACTGGAACATCCTCAATTCTTTCCTCAACTGGTACTATTCTGGAAATAGGAGGAAAGTTTTTATATTGAGCTACGATAGTATCGTAATTCTTTTGGGTTCCTTCTTTTAAATCTCTAAAAAGTAATTCGAAAAGGTAAGCAAGCTTTTTTTGTTTTTCCCCTACTTCTCCTTTCATGAATTGCATTTCAAATATTCCAGGAAAGTATCCAAGGAGGCGATATACCATTATCCCTGTTCTTTTACTCGGTGCACCAATAACAACCCCATTATCCATTAGTTCATTCAAAATCTCGTTTAATGCTTCATTATCTAAGGTTGTTGTTTTTTTTATTTGATCAATACTTAGTGAGGGTTTTCGAAAAATTAGGATAAATTCTGCTTGTTCTACTGTTAATATTAATTTTAATAGCTCAATAAGAGTCTCGTTAACAACCATTGGAAGTTGTCCCGCTTTTACAATTGTCCGTGCTGCCTTATACCAAATCTTTTCACTTTCTATTGCCATTTTTTAAATACCCCCTTATTTTATAAATCGATCCTATTATTATTAGATTAATTAATTCTTAATTAAATTAAAATTCTATGTTTAAAGGTAAGGGGATTATTATATCTAATTCCAAGTGTGGTATATATTAGAGCGGTTCCCTAACTAAATAATAAACACTTTTAGAATTACAGTTTGGACAATTTTCTTTTCGCTCTTTAGTGGCTAAACTGTCTTTCCACTCTTCATCGCAATTCAGACACCCATAACCGTTGAAACCTTCTTTAAGATTAATATTTCCACCAGATACGCGGATATCTTTTCCTTCTATAAGGGCTTGAGTGATTTTTTGATGGGCTTTATCTAAGATACGTGAAAAAGTTGGTTGCGACACGCTCATATTATCTGCAGAATCTTTTTGATTCAGGGAAATATAATGTTTCAGTCTCATAGCTTCAAATTCTGCGATAGTAAGGCTAACAAAATCATCTACTACTGGTATATCTGATTCAGAAGGAAAATAAAAATTGCTAGGAGGATTTTTAACATATCTCATACTCGTTTGACGGCCCATTTCTTCAACTCTCTCTTATTTACTATTTATAAATGATTATTCGAAATAATTATAGATAATAAGAATAGACTCTGTTTTTAAGTATTTGGTTATTAAATATAATATCTCGCTCTGTACGGTAAAAAAATTTCATTTATTATCAAAAGTTTTATATTTTTGTTTAAATGAATTAATACTAATTTTAATTCACTGAATTTCGTAAGGTGTTTTAAATTAATATAAAATATGCTGATAGAATTTCAAGACTGCCCATTTATATTTTTGCTGAAATTGAACAAATAATAAATAAAAAGAAAACGGAAGGAATCGACTTCATTCCATTAGGAATTGGAGATCCAGATTTGACAACACCCGACTTGATCTTAAACGAGATGATTAAACAAGTAAAGAATCCCGAGTACCAGAATTATCCATCAAGCATGGGTGAGCAAGATTTCAGAGAAGCAGTCCAAAGGTGGTATAAAGTAAGGTTTGGAGTAGATTTCGATGCAAAAGACGAGGTTACTGGGCTAATAGGAGGAAAAGAAGGAGTAGCTAATATCGCCAGAGCATTTATTAACCCGGGAGATATTGTGTTGTGTCCGAATCCAGGTTATCCTGTTTATGAGAACGGTGGTACAAAACTTTGTGACGGAATTGCTCATTTAGTCCCACTATTAGAAGAAAATAGTTTTTTACCCGATTTTAATGCAATCGATGTAGAAACACTTAAAAAAGCAAAGTTAATGTATTTAAATTACCCTAACAACCCTACTGGAGCAATAGCACCTAAAAGTTTCTTAAAAGAAGCATCAGATTACGCTGAAGATTATAAGTTCCTCATTGTCTACGATAATCCTTATTCAGAGTTTACCTATGAAGATTACTTAGCGCCGTCGCTACTAGAAATTGATCGAAACCACATCGAAATTAATAGTGCTTCGAAAATGTTTTGTATGACGGGATTTAGATGCGGTTGGGCTGTTGGTCATAAAGATATAATAAAAGGTATGAGAACTGTTAAGTCTCACATTGACTCTGGTTGTCCGATATTTATCCAAAAAGCAGTAGTTAAAGGTTTAGATGAATATAAATCTGAAGAAAAACCAAAAATAGTAAAAGAAACTGTCAAAACTTATGAAATAAGGAGAAATGTGTTAGTTAAAGGCTTAAATAATATTGGTTGGGAAACAAAGAAACCAAAAGCAACTTTTTACATCTGGACTCACATCCCAGAAGGAGAAACTAGTAGCATGGACTTTGTGAAAAAACTAATAGATGTGGGAGTAATTCTCACACCAGGTAATGGTTTTGGCAAGTATGGAGAAGGATTCGTGAGATTTGCCTTAACCCAACCAGTTGATAAGATAAATGAAGCCCTAGAAAGAATAGACAGAACTCTCAATTAAGCTTCTATACCCTTATCTTATTTCTTAATAGATTAGCTTTTTCATCATTCAAAATCTCTAAAAATATCTTCCTCAATTTCAATTTCTCCTGGAATCCAGTTTGAATAATCTAGATATTTCCAGAAGGTATTTTCCTCAGAATATTTGTTTTCCTCCTTAATGGGGATCATATTACTTTCTAAAGTAATCTGAGTTTCAATCTTATCAAGAACTTCTTTTTCCATTTTTTCACCTCCAGTTTTTTTAATATCGTGAGGTGCCGGAATCCTTGATGATCTTAATTTAATTTAAATCTTTGATGAGAGAGCAAATCCGAGAAAAATTAAAAGAAGATCGAAAGGGATCGGCTCTCATCTATAATAATAATACTACTACTACACCCAATAAAAGGTTTAAAACTTTTTCAATTGAAGATTTAGTAGTATTATTTAAGATCATTAGAATACATAAAATGATGAGGCTATTTAAATGTTTCATTTTTTATCCCCATTTTACAAAATATCACATGACTAAAATGAATTTAAAGTAAAAAGTTTTGAACTCATCTAAAATTGAGTTTAGATCAAACTGATTAAAATTAAGATTGTAAAGAGATAAGTATTTGATTGTCTTAGCTTGAACAGCCAATAAATTACGAATAAAAAGAAAAAGAAAAAAATTAAAATTATTTTGAGAGTTTTTTATATTTTCGTCTCAGATAAGCCATTTTTTTTTGGTCTTCACTTTCAATTCTACCAGGATAGGCATCTGAAATGTCAAACGACATCATGACTGGGGCAAGATCAGAACTCCAATCTTTATAGTATTCCAATATGGGATCAGATTCTCCATTATCTGTCAATTCATTTTTCACCTCCATTTTTGATTTTTGATTTTTGCGGTAAGAATTGAACCCTTATCCCACTTTTTCTTAAGAACTGATAGACATTATGCGTAGAGAATAAATCCAAACAATTAAAAAGAAAAAGAGAAGGTAAAAGGATTTATTCTCTTCATAATACTGTAAGTAAGGGGACAATGGCGCACTTGCAGCCTACCCATGAACCAGTATTATGTCGCGAAAAATTCATTGTTAACAATCTAGAAAGAGTGTACACTAATAAATATTGTGGGTATTTTTTCCCATGTGCTTTAATATTCTAAAGAGAGTTGTTTGATAACCTATTAAACTAATTATACTTTTTATTAAACAATATAGATGTAATGCAACCATCTAAATTACTTCAAATTATAGGATAATGGACAAGAAGATCGTTCTAATTGGGGCTGGAAGCACCTCCTTTGGGCCATCTATGTTGTTAGATCTTTACCAAAGCAATTTTTTACAAGGATCCACAATAGTTTTACACGATATTAACAAAGAACGCTTAGAAGTTATTTTTGAATTAGTTACTGCTGAAAACAAGATTCATAATAATATTTTTAATATTGAGCGCACTACAGACCGTAAAAAGGCATTGAATGGGGCAGACTTTATTATAAGCTCAATTGAAGTCGGAGATCGTTTTAAATTGTGGAGAGAAGATTACTATATCCCTAGAAAATATGGTTCGACTCAAATTCTCGGTGAATGCGGAGGACCGGGGGGCACGATGCACGCGTTTAGAGTAATTCCTCCTATTTTGGAGATTGTTAAAGATGTGAATGATATATGTCCTAGCGCATTTTTTATAAATTTTTCAAATCCGATGGCAAGGGTATGTTTGGCTATTAAAAGAACAGCTCCAAATCTTAGATTCATCGGACTTTGTCATCAAATTGGAGATCTAAATCACCATCTACCTCTTATGCTTAACAAAAAATTGGATAATTTAAAATTGATGCCCTATGGATTAAATCATTTTGGGTTTTTAATGGGCCTCGAAGAACTACATACTGGAGAAGATTTGATGCCTGAGTTTAACAAAATAGCATTAGAATATTTCAGTCAACATAAAGATAGGTTTCAATTTTCTACATTGACGCTTGAAGTTTATAAAAGATTTAGCTACTTCCCTTATACTAGCGATACCCACATTGGTGAATACCTAAAGTTTGGTGAAGAATTTACAGAAACAAAAGATATGATCGACTGGATTGATTTTGCTGAAAAGGATGGCATAAGAACTTATAAACGCGTTATGAAAAACCATAAACGTCTAAAAGAGGGAAAATATTTTAAAAAAGGAATGTTCTACGGGGGGTCATCACGAGAAAGAGCAATTCCGATAATCGAAGCAATCATTTCTGACAAAAATTCTTACGAAAGCGCAGTTAACGTTCCTAATAATAATATAATTGAAAATTTACCTCAAGATCTCGTTATAGAGTGCCCAGTAGTAGTGAATAAGAACGGTGTAGAGGGCGTTAAATGGGGTAAATTACCAAAGAATATCGCCGCTCTCCTAAGAATTGAAGCAACTATTCAAGATCTGTGTGTTGAGGCCATCCTTCAAAAGTCAAAAGACTTAGCAATAGCAGCTTTAGCTATTGATCCTAACGTAGGAAGCTTTGAAATGGCTGATAGTATATATGAAGAAATGAAGGAATTGCAAAAAGAATATCTTCCAGAGTTTTGTTAAATTTTATTTATTTATTTATTAAATTCTACCATATTTTGTTAATTAGGTTATAATTTTACCATGTTTTGCTAGATTTTACCCCTTTCCCCAACTAAACATTTTTTAAGGATATTTTCTATTTATCTCAGAGTATAGAAAATTTCTTAATTGGGAAAATGAAATCTAATAAAAACGGAAAATCTGAAGGTAAAATTGAAAAAGTTACCGAATCACTCTGGAAGGTTTGGTGGTTTAGTTTCTATTTAATCATAGTACCTTCTTTAGTAGCTGTAGTTGGGTTTTTCATTTTTTACTTTGTTGGAAAAGATATTTATGTCTCAATTGGTTTATCGGTTATAACTTTTATGTTCGTCCTAATGTTTTTCTATAAAGCTTTTGATAAATATAGGAATAAACCATTTTTCCTAAACAGAAAAAATAATCTTTCTGCTAGAGTTGACATTCTTTTCTTAATTACGATATTATCTCTAATTGTAACTCCAATTTTTGTTATTTTTATTCCAGGAGACAGTTATTTCGAACTACTACCTTTAATTTCCTTTGTCATTCTATATAATATCGCATATTATTATTTCTATTTCCAACCGATAGATATTTTTGATGTTGCTGAAGAAAAATTCAAACATGAAACCCCTTTTTCTCAGTGGATTAAACAACCATATAACCTTATACTACTAATTAATTACATAATTCACATCATATTTCTGTCATATACTTTTAATACGAAGGTTTCTTGGCTATTTCCGCTTATTTCTAACGTAGTATTTTACATTATTTCACGGCTAACGATTATAAAAAACATAAAGGTCTTATCAACTTCAAACATTAAGAATTCTACATTATTACGAGAGTTAACACTATATAAGAAAAAGTATGTAAATTCTATCCTAAGTTTGAACTTCGCCTTATTGATCCAAATGCCGCTAGCAATAACCCTAATTTACATGTTAAATGGAGTTCAGCACGAGCTAGTAGAATTGATAACAATAATGTTTTTAGCTCTTATATTTTTATTATTCTACTTCAAAATCAGATTGTATATAAATTCGTTTTATAGTAAAATTCTCAGGAGGTTTGAAACCAATGAATTCGAGTGATTCTGAGGAAGTGGTCATAGATGATAATAAAAAATATCAAAAGCTAAATTTCTTTGTCTCGCTACTATTAACTCTGCTTGTTTTTTTAATTTCTTTCTTGAACAATGCTCCGGTTATAATTCTCATTGCTTTACCCGCAATGTTTATTCTCACATATTGCGAGGAAAAATTCAATTTTACTATTAAATCTTATAGCAGATATATTTATCTGATTAACAGTGTGTCAGTTTTAACCTTCGTAATTTTTTGGATATTCCCCAATTACTTTGGGTTAACGCTCATTAATATTCAATTTATTATTTTTAGCATATCGCTTTATTTCCTATTTCAAATCTTTATGAAGCTAAGTTATTTTAAGGAGGAAAATGTTCTAGTCTTACAGAATATTCTTGCTGTCATTAGTTTTACTATAATTTTATATTCGTTCTTTCCTCTTATTGAATTAGTATACATTAATTTTACTCATGATACGATTTTAATATTATTTTCTGAGGTATTGATCCATTCGATTATAATCTTGATAATTACATTAATTTCTTTTTATTTCTTATATGCACGGATTCATTTATATGAAAAGCCTTGGAAGCTTTTTAATTTCTGCGTAATAGCCGTATTTTTGTGTATTGAGTTGATATGGTTTACATTAATCAACTTAAAAAACATCGTTTTAGGGGTTCCTGGTTTAATTCAAACTGGTTTAATTGGATCGACAATTTTCCTTTCGATTGTATTTTTATCATTTATTCTATTTAATTACATTATTAAAGTTTTTTCTCGTGATATAAGCCTATCTCTTACCTATTACGCTTGCTGGTTTTCAATCTCCTCTATTTTTCTTGTACTTATTGCTCTTTATTGGAACAATAGTGTAATCGTATTAGTTGATTTACTCTTGGTTTCGATTTTATCGTTATTAAACCTAAAATTCGGAACTGTTATTAATAAAATAAAAGAAGGCACATTCTTAAAATTCGCTAAATTTTTCTATTATGCTCTGATTCTTGAGATCTTCTTCTTATTTTATGAGATATTTAATATACTTTTTATGTTAAATCAGATTATTTCCTTGTTTCTTTCAATTTGTGTTATTGGAGTGATTTTTAATCTGTTATCTACGTACGAGAAACTTATTTCAAGAAAAATTAAATTAGTTTTAACATCTTTCATTTTCGCATTTAACATATATGTTGTTGGATTTTATTTTATAGAAGCTAATATTGATTATTTCTACTTTTATCTTGTTGCCCCCATACTTTTCTGTTTTTTATTATACGGCCCCTTATATTATCTCTATAAAGAGAATGTAATAAAACAAAAAGTTCTAGCATTATATAGTTTTATGTCCTCATGGGTGTTACTGGTTTTAATTTTTATTCTTAACTTTTTTATCATTAACATTTATTTTACCGCCTATTTCCTGTTAGGGACACTTGTAAATGTTCTCTTCTTTACTTTTTGTCTCGTTCTTCTCATCTCATTCGGCAAAAAGATAAAAAGGGTAAAAGAATCGTCCTCCAAGTTAATTTTAAATTTATTAAGCTATCCTATCATTATAGAAATTTTTATCCTTCTTTTTACTATTTTTACGATTTATTTTCATTTAGATCTGTTTTTATCGTCTTTTATATCACTATCAATAATTAGCGTTATTTTTTATCTGTTATCAAAGGAAGAGAAATTATTTCCTAAATCTCCTGCGATAATCCTAAACACATTCACATTTTACTATGGAGTACTTATTGCCGGATATTATAGCGTTATTTTCACTCTTGGAACATTCTTTGTTTATTTCATACCACTTATTCTTGTCTGCATTCTTTCTTACATTCCTATTTTTTATTTATATAAAAAAACAGTTTTAAATCATAAGACACTTCTAGTATATCATTTTTATTGTTCAATTATTATAGTTCTGACTATTTTTATTCTTAACTTCTTTATAATTTTTAATTTCCTTAATGTATTTTTAATTATTGTAAGTTTAATTAACGTTCTTTATATTACGGTTGGTTCCTATTATGTTTATAAATTTAGTGTAAAACTAAACATACTATCAACTGATTCATTTAAGAGATTTTCGTTTATAGTCAACATCTTAATAATTTTAGAGTTTTATGCAATTTTGTTTTCAATTTTTTACCAAGAACTTCTAATTGATCCCTTTTTATCAGCTTACTTCTCGACGCTCCCTATTTGCTTTATCATCAACATTTTATCAAAAAATAGGATTATCTTTTCAGAAAATAGCGCAATAGGAATTAATATATTAACTTTAAGCTTTACAAGCGTTTTAAGCTCTTTTTACATATTTTTATTCTTACGCAACTCGGTTTTTGTATATGTTTTGCCTCTGTTAGTTTTTAGTTTATCAATACTTCTTCCACTGTTTTACACAGCTAGCAAGAAAATTTTTAGCAAATTTGTAGAAAAATTAATATTGTTAGACAGTATGTTAATATCAGCATTACTACTAATCCTTCCATCTATAACAGGATCGGAGCTAATCCGATTTGGGATAAATGTTGATTATTTTTTTGTAATCATTTCAACATTATTCTTATTTTTTGGGTTTTTGAGATACTTAGAATATATTTTTGACAAATACAATTTCAAAGAAAATTATGTAGTTTCTCTTAAATCTTCCCAGATTGTTATCTGGATTACTCTATCCATAATTATTGCCCTCAAGATATTTAATTTAATAGATTTCATAGCTAACAATTTCTGGTTAAGTATAAGTTGTTCCTGCCTGACATTTTTGATTCTAAATCTTGTTGTTTTAATTCCCTTAGAAAACCTAAAACAAAGGATTTTTGAAAATGATTCAAGCAAACTAGACTATTATAAAATCTATAAAATATATGAGTACACCAAAAATATTTCGTTTTTTGCGATTATTTTTTCTACAGCGGCGATAATAACCACAATAATTCCTTCTCATATCTTACTGTCCTTATTATATCTGCCAGAATCTTTTCTTTTTATGACATTTACTAATTTAGGAATATTATTGTTAATATACCTAGTCTTATCAATCGTTAGCGGAAAGGTATTTAGAATAGATTTCCTTAAAATTAAGAATATTTTCGAAATTTCTTCTTGGATTTTTATTAAATTATTTATCTTTCTTTTAATTTTTATTCTACCTATTCAAATTTCTTCGCTTCTAAGGATTGTAGTACCACTTCTAATCATTATCTTTATGAGTCCGATTACAATCTATTATCTAAGAAAAATCTTTTTCATTTCTGATAATTCGTTAGGAATAGCTAAGAAACTCAATTTCTATATTTTTTCTATAGCTCTGATAACTATTTTTGTTGATCTATTCTGGAGCTTTTCCACTACTATTCCATTTTTTAGTTCGAATCAGGCACTCCAAATTATAATTGTAATTAGTGCTATATACCTGTTTTATAATTATTATATACTTAAATTTAATTCTGTTATTGAAAGAGCATCAGAATTTAGAATGATAAAAATTTTAGGGAGCTCAGTGTTAGTATTATTCTCTTTCTTTTCGATATTTCCAAGTATTTTCGAATATATTACTTATATAATCTTCTTTTTATTGCTTTTCTTAATTATTTCAAATAGAAACCGTAATTATTTATTACGCGTAACATTTTACTCAGCTCTTAGCATGTTTATGTTTATTAAAGTGATGGGTACTCTGAATTTCTGTATGATAATTCCTGTTTTTAATTTATCTTATTTCAGCATTTACTTTTTCATTTATAGCTTTTCTTTAATTTTAATGTTATTTTTATCAATAGTTTTAAACATGAAAAAAACAAATGTGCTCGAAAAATTTTCTTTATACATTTTAATCTCCCTTACTTCCCTTCTGCTATTAATTGTAAACACAGTCATACCATTAATTTACAACATTTCAATCTCTTTATTCGTATTTCTATTACTAACTGGAAATTTTTTCTATAGACTAAAAGATGAGCGTTATAAATGGTTTATTAGACCATGTGTGTTGCTCCTAACCTTTGGTATTATGAGTTATCTCTCCTATTTTATCCTCTTTAATAATCCTATCTTCTTGAGTTTTAAACCAATTTTAACTTTCACATTAACCTCAACTATTACAGGGATTGCTTATGTAGGAACATACAATAAAACACCCAAGAAGTTCAGAAAAATAACTTTTTACATCGCTTTTTCAATATACATCATCTCCTTTCCTATTTTTGTATATTTCTTCTTAAATGCACTATTTTCCCTACAAATATGGGATATTTTCTTATTTTTAATAGCGATTAATATTGGAATAGTTCTGTTTTATGTATCTATCGGTATTTATTACTGGAAGTTTTCCCGGGCAATTTGGAAATCGGGATGGAGACTTTGGATATTAATCCCTTTTGTTAATTTCTATATCATTAATGAGTTATTCACTAATGTCAATCTTTACACGAACACTCTAAATTTCTTTAACTTAGAGATTAATGGGTCATTTATTATTACTTTTGTAATATGCATACTACTTTCATTACCATTCTGGTACACTTGGATCAAAAAACATTTTACTCAAATACTCATAATTGTTTGGAGTTTCAGTTTGTTTTTCTTATATTGGTTTAGTCAAAATGTGTTTCCTGAAAATGCATTAATAACTAATATCGTGTTTTTCGTCTTCGCTATATCTTTATTGGTGCCTTTAATCTATCGATTAAAAATGTGGAAGATTATGACCATTCTGTGGATAAGTTATATCATCGTAAATATTTCTTTTCTTTTTACTCTATTCTTAGAAATTAGTATGCCAATCGAGATTAATTTTTCAATCAATTTGATAATTATTGGTATCTTTATTCTCATATTATCGTTTTTCCCCAATCTTAAAAACAAAAAAAATATAATTCTTATAGTTTCTTATCTTGTATCTCTAATTGGCATTTTTCTTACGATTTTTAACATCGTAATTACGATAATCAACAATTTACCCATATCAATAAATATTGCTTTTATAACACTGGCTATGAGTTTATTTTCATCAAGGCTCCTCAAACTTAACAAGACTTTTTTTAATACTTTAATTTCTACAATACTGGTTATTAATTTCTCATTGTTCACTTACTTCACACTTATTATGATTCCTGGTTTCGAACTCTTTTCAGTATTCCTAGCGATCACGGTATTTGGCGGATCTCTTTTCATATTTAACAAGTTCAGGATGGTTATCCCTATAAAAAAAATAATACCTTTAACGATTTTATCACTTGGTGTATCTTTAACGCTTTCCAATTTAACTTATTTTTTCTTACCTAGCTTCATTTATTTAACTATTGCTGTTTTTATCCTAGTAAACGCAATTTTTCTTAGATCGGTACTCTATGAATACCGTTCTGTGTTGTGGTATGCCTTTCCAATTCCAATAATCCTAATATTTCTACAATTTATGGTACTAATTGATTTGTTTCAATCTCCTCTCATTATATCATTAATATCTATAATAGCTTATACGGCTTTATTCCAAATCCCATGCAGGGTGTTCAAGAAAAAAGCTAAAGACCAAGAGGATCTTAGTGATTTGGGTTTGCTAAAAGTTGATTCGATTCTCTCACTACTTCTACATTTTGAAATAGGAATATTAAGTTTTAGTTTAATAAATGAAAATTGGAATATAGGTTACTTTGAAATAACACTACTTTCCGTATTAATATTCTTCGTCTCAACATTATTCGAGATCCATATTATAAAGAAAGTTAACAAAAAAATAATATATATTTTTAATTTAGTTGCCTATATCTTTATTTCCATTGGTCTGTTCCTATTTTTAAACCAATTCATCGTGATTGATGTATCTTTATTCGTATTAAATCTAGTAATATTTTTGATATTACAATTCTATACACTTTATGGGCTCTGTTATTACATTGGAAAATTAACTCACTACGACGAGAGTAAAATAAAGAAATTTAGAAAGCAGGTTCAAAATCTTTTATTAAATTCAATTTTCATAATAGTCAGTCTATATGTTTCGTTATTATTAAGCAATTTATTGATAGCTTATAATCCATTATTAACGGGATATCCATCATTAAGTTTTTCTGGAATCATATTTTCTCTACTGATGTTTATCCTAAACGGATTACTAAATCGAACAATAGGAATTAAAATCAAAAATATTATTCTATTGGGCGCTTTTATTTTCTTTCAATTCTTTTTTATTGCATTTTGGATATCTTTTTTCTCTATATTTGGTCCGTTTGATTTATTTAGGATTCTCCTAATTTTAATATCTGAAACGGTATTTACCTCGTATACTATTTACTTATCAGGAAAAACTACTAAAAATGAGAAATGGAAGGATACCATAAAGAAAATTTATTCTTTTATTATATTTTGTATTTATCTAGAAACTTCAGTATTGTTTTTAGGATTATTTCAATTATTCTTAGGCTTCTACGAAAGTTTATTGTTTTCTCAAATCATATTATTTTTGATAAGTATCATAGAAATGTTTGCTATTAAGCGTCTTAAAGAAGGAGCTATGGATATAGTTCATACTATAAGTTTTATAAATATCTCTTGGGTTCTTTTTATAATATTGTATGGTGCGTTTAGCTATAGTATGTTTTCACTAGTTTTAATTGTGTTTTTAATGATTCTAATGCAATTTTATACTAATTATTCATATTTCAATATTAGACGAAAGTTTAATCCAGACAAATTATCCACATTTGTAAAATGGAAGGACCTTAGACAGAACATATTAGGATGGGGCGCTTACTCCCTTCTACTATTTAGCGTTTTTAACATTTTAACACTTGTTGGATTTGAATTTATTTTAATAATCGTGATCTTAAGCCTAATCTCGCATTTACTAGCGTTGTTTGATAAATACACTTTAAAGTTTTTAGGAAAGGCATCGAATTTCTTTATAAGCTTATCATGGGTCGTTTTGATTGGTTTTTCAATCCTATTTTATATTAATTGGATTTTGATATTCTCGGTCCAGATAATACCCATAATAATACTTCTCTTAATAATTCAAATCGCCTACTTATTTAGATTATTGAAAGATTGGGAATTTATTAAATCAAACCAATCAGTAATTAAAGGAACTCTATTGAAATTGGTATATCTTAATTTAATCACGTGGTCATTATATTACATTAGTCCTGATATTTTTATTTCGCTGAATTTAGTTCTCTTATCATTTATTGTTCTTCTTAGTTTAACATTCTTAGACAATTACATCAAAACGGTAAATGAAAAGATTAGGAAGAATCTAAGAGTTTTCAGTTTCATCCTAACAGAAGTTTTGTTATCTTCTGAGATATTTTTATCGTTAGAACTATTTGTTTCCCCCAATTTCATTTGTAATCTTAGTATTTCATTGTTCTTCTTTATGATTGTAAATTTAGTGTTATTTAAGCCATTTAAACGCAAAAGGTCTAGCTCTTTCCTCTATACTCTAGTGATGTTTTTATTATTAAGCACAATTACGTTTAATATATCATTATCGGGCTGGAGTTTCTCGTGGATTTTTATAGGAATTTTGTTATACTTGTTCGTTTTTATGTTAGAAGAATTGAAAGCCTTCTTCAATAATATTCTGGACAATCTAAGATTGATGTTTTTAAAGTTAAAGAATGTTCTTCTTAGCGCATATTATTCGTTTATAAATTTCTTAAAAAGGAACGTTAGAGTAATCGCAATTATTCTGTGTATATTAGCAGGTATAATAGTGGGAATAACTTTTTCTGAAATTGGTCTATTACCTTTGCTAATATGGTATCATGCGACATTATTAGCTTTAGCAACTTCTGGAATTTTAATTTCTTTAATCCCACCTAAGAAAACTGACGACTTAGATATAGTGTTTAAGAAGAGAATGCAACGCTTTATAACTCTTTGGGTCAGCTTTACATTTTTTGTGTTTGCACTTATCCTACCATATATTACATCGTTTCTTTTCGCTTTAATTCTGATATTATCGTCCATAATTATATTAGGAGCAATATTGGCAATATACATATATAGGATTGAAAAAAAGCAGAAGATTTCAATCAAGTGGAGGTTTTACACAACAATAATTTTAATAACCCTAACGATTATTTGGGCTCTGTTGTTGGTTATTTTTTACCTTACTGAAGTAACACGGTAATTTTTATCAACTTAAGTTTTAAGAACGAAATGGATTAAATTATAAAATTCTAGTCCAGAGTTGCAAAATAAGTTTAGGATATGAAATTTTCTAGAGGTTGCTGTTCTTCCATTTCTTAATATACTGCTTAAAATTATCATCAGTTATTCCAATTGAATTTAGATTACTCTTTTTTAGAGTTTTGAGTTTAAGAGCGCTATCTGTTGAATTACTTTTAAAACCTAACGACCAATCGAAATAAGAAACCACTTTTGATGACATAATCACAATTTAACATTAGACAAAAATAAAGGGATACAGACTGTAAATTTACTAAAAAATCATCCTTAAAATGATATTAGAAAGCGAATAATTGTAATATATTTTTTAAAAAAAAAGTGAAGTAAAAAAAACCTTGATAAAATCCTAATTTGTTATTTGATATTTTCGATCGAAATTTTTGGATTGGTTAGGTTTATACCTATTTCCCTGATTTCATTAATGACTTTATCGACAACTTGCTCTGCTTCAGATGTTCTTTTCAAACCGGTTATCACCATTTTTCCCTTAGAGAATAAAACGAATCAGAATTTGC
>JAGXOB010000042.1 GCA_019894735.1 Promethearchaeota archaeon
GCATTGCTACATTAAGTGGTCCTACTGCGCTTATCAAAGCAGCTAATAGTCCATAGCTGAGCCCTCCCGCTATTATTAAGGGTGAAGTAGTATTTATTAAGCTTTTTAACTCAATTTCATCCTTTTTTTTAAAATATTGGTATAATCTCAAAGTCGAATAGCCAAAAATAAAGATTCCAAGTATCAGTTCTATCCATTCTATTTTAATTTCAATAAGTAAAAAAGTTCCAAAGATTGTCGCGGGAATGCCCAACGATAAGAATCTTATAAAATAGCCTATATCTAATAACTTGCGATATTTGATAAAATTAAGAAAAGCAGTAAGTATACCCCATAGATTTACCAGAATCACTGCGTTTTTAATTCCAATTAAAGGAGTTATGATAGGAATTAAGATAAGAGCGTCCCCAAATCCTATTAGTCCATAAACCGTGCTTGAGAAAAAGATTGCGATAAGTGTTAAGTATATAATCATTTAACAATAAATTCCCTATTTCTGATACTTGAGAAAAAGAACCTTACTTTTTACCTTTTTCTGATCATAGTTGATGTTAAATATCATCAATTTTTTTCTGAACTGGTCCTTTTTCCTTAGTTTTGCCAAAAAGCATTTCTTTGTTTTTTTCTACGAACTTCCAGCTAAATCCCGTGAGATCCTTTAAAGGACCTTCAATTCCTTTCGGATTCCCAGTTCTGGTATATGTAATCTCTGTGTGTTTTATAGCTTTAAACACGTGATAAGGAGTTTCGTATTTTTCGATGAGGGATTTCGCTTTTTTTGGACCTATATCTACAAATCCTTCTACAATAAAAGTTCTTCTTTCTTCAAGGCTCATGCTTTTAGGAGCTTTTCGGGACAAAATTGATGCACCATCTTTTACTTGTTCTCGATAAGCAATTCTTTCAATCACGATAGCGGTATCATCTAAATTTCTAGTAGGAATTACTGCAATTCCTAGCTTATATGAAATTTTTGATAGAGCTCCATAAATGGAAGCAATTTTTACACCCGTATTTTCAAAAACATTGTCATTTAAACCCTCTAAAACTAAAATAGGTGTCGTATAGGTTTCTTTTAAACGCATGCACTGTTCAAATAGACGATTATCCACTAAGGAAGATACAAAATCAAATCCTTCCTTTCTTTCAATCGCAACATCCTCACTAATGATGATATCCGCTATGTCTAACTGCTTTATTTCAAAATCTATACTAGGAAATTTAGTTTCTAATAATTTTATTAATTTTCTTTCCCTAGTATCAATAATTACCTTTAGGAGTTTTTCTTGGTTCATTGTTCTTATAATTACAACGAATTCTCTTTATTAAATTTATAAATTTTATTTAGTTAAATTAAATAAATCCAATTATAAAAATAAAAAATTGTAATTTTAGTTTTTAGCTCCGTTGGAATTTCTTTTTTCCTTTAATTTTGGCTCTCAAGAAAGGAATCAGAAGTGTAATTCCCATTATGACTATTACTACGAGGAATGGTAAGAGAAATATACCTATCCAACCATTTACTGGACTTCTATGCGCCCCTCCGAATGTAGAAATTGCATTTTCCAAAATAAACTGAATTACCTCTTGAAAAAAAATAAACCAAATTGCATATACTGTAATCACTATAACTATAAAGTATAAAGTAAAGGGAGAGAGGTTTAATTTTTTAGCCATTCTTTACACTTTTGTTAAAATTAAAGCTATTATATTATTTTATGTTTTTACATATTTAACTCTATATTTATTAGTTAAAATCATAAGTTTTGTATATGAATTTGAGATTTTCTAACCAAAAATGTTTCACTCAAAATCCATACAATTTTAGAAAAAAAGTGATCAATTCAGGTAAAAAAAATAATAATATCAAAATAAATACAAATTCTAGTGTAATCTTAATTGCTCGCTTGATCAAATAGGGGTATGATATAATGTTATTTTCAGCCATGATTCTAAATTTATACTTTCACTATTAGTATTCCTTTAGGACTTCATCAACTGTGTAGTTCTTGTGTACAATTTTACAAAGACCCTCAACAACTTTCGTAGGATTTTCCGACTGAAAAACATTTCTGCCAATTGCAACTCCCGCAGCTCCGGCTTGGATAGAATCGTAGACCACTTGAAACAATTCTGGAATAGTGTCCATTTTTGGACCGCCTGCTATTATCACTGGAATATTTACTCCGTTTACGATGTATTTGAAGGAATCAATATCTCCCGTGTAGTTCGTTTTTACTATATCTGCTCCTAATTCCGCGCCAACTCTTACGGCAATATTAACTGCATCAGGAGCATTCTCATCCGTAATTTTTTTCCCCCTTGGATACATCATTGCCAATAAAGGGACACCCCATTCTCTTGATGCTTCAATAACAGTATGAGCATCTTGAAGCATTTCTGGTTCTTCGTTGGCTCCTATATTGATATGAATTGAAACCCCGTCAGCTCCCATTTTTAACGCTCGCTCTACGGAACACACTAATACCTTTTTATTAGGATCTGGCGTTAAATTTGTAGCCCCCGAAAGATGTATTATTAATCCAATGTCTTTTCCGTGTTGTCTATGACCGGCTCCAACCATTCCAGAATGCTCCAATACCGCATTTGCACCACCTAAAGCAACTTTATCGATCATCTCAACCAAATTTTCTAAACCCTTAATAGTACCTAAAGTTAAACCGTGATCCATGGGAATAATTATGGTTTTTTTACTTTTCCGATCGAACAACCGTTCAAGTCTTATACTCTTTCCTATATTCGACATTCAAAATCAAATTGTTAGTTTTACTCGAGTTATTTTTTATAAATGACAGTAAAAATATAAAATTATATACTTACAAAATCAAAAAAAGTTGAGAAAACATAATTACAAGAAATATTATACAGTAAATGTTATTATACTCCCGATTCAATTGATAATTACAGTGAGGACAATATTGGCGTTCAAATCTATTAATTCCTATCCGCTTCTTAGTTTCTGGTATAACATCCTTTTCACATTTCTTACAATATTGTGTTGGTTGTTCTCGTTTACGCTTTTTTCGTTCGTGTCGACGCTTACCAGCTCTGTCGAGTAATACTTCTATTATACACATTAAAAAAATCATACCTACAACTCCCCCAATAAATAATATCTGAATAAAATTCATTTTGAATGTCTCCTATTTATCTCATTAAATCTACTTTTATTAATATTATAGCATCACCAATTCCTTTTTAAATCAAATCCACGAAAATACCATTAGGGAGACTTTTTTAGTAGCAATACAGAATAGATTGCCGATAAATTGGTATAGGATTTAATATCTCTGAAGGTTAAAATCAAAAATTTAGCAGTTTTATAAGGAGTGCCTTTACCAAGGTCTTCTAAGAGTAGTAGGTCTACTCAATTTAGATTTAGTTGGATAATCTAGATTAAAATGAATACCACGACTCTCCTTTCTGGATATGGCACTCACTATTATAAGTTTAGCAACTGTGGCTAGATTTCTTAATTCTACGAGGTTTTTTTCGATTTTAAAATCCCAATAATATTGGTTTATCTCATCAAGTAGGAGATTGATCCTTTTCTTTGCTCGTTGAAGACGTAGGTCCGTTCGCACAATTCCTACATAATTCCACATAAATCTTCTTATTTCATCCCAATTTTGAGTGATTACTACTGCCTCAGTTGATGGTACAGCATTCCCGGGTTCCCATTCTTCAAATTCATTAATTTCTAAATTTTTTGCGTTATTGAAAATAGCATGAGCACACTCATGAGCACACACTAAGCCTTCAAGGAGCGAGTTACTTGCTAATCTGTTCGCTCCATGCAGTCCAGTATAAGCCGATTCTCCTATTACGTAAAGATTCTTTACCTTAGTAGAACCATCTATTTTAGTTAAAACGCCTCCACAGCAGTAATGAGCTGCAGGAACGACTGGTATAGGTTCTTTGGTGATATCAATGCCAAATTTTAAACAAGCTTCATGAACTCCTGGGAAATGATTTTTTATAAAATCTGGATTTTTCTTTGAAGCAATATCTAGAAGAACATGGTCATCACCAGTTCGCTTAAGTTCAGCATCAATTGCTCTTGATACAATATCTCTGGGTGCTAAGTCTTTAGAAGGATGGTAATTTTGCATAAATTCATTACCCCTTATATCTTTAAGAACTGCTCCTTCACCGCGCATAGCCTCTGTAATCAAAAACGATTTTGCATATGGATGGTACAAGCATGTAGGGTGAAACTGAAAAAATTCCATATTTGCGATTATTGCTCCCGCTCTATATGCCATAGCAATTCCATCTCCTGATGCTACATCGGGATTGGTTGTATATAGATAAATCTTTCCTGCTCCACCTGTTGCTAAAATAGTGGCCTTAGCGGTGATATTGCGAATGACTTTAGACTCTTGGTCTAAAACATATGCCCCAAAGCACTGAAAATTTTTAGCATATAAATTAATAGCACACCAGTTTTCTTTAATTTCAACATTATCAAATTTTTTAACAGCTTCAATAAGCTTTTGTTCGATATTTTGACCTGTTTGGTCATTTACATGGAGGACTCTTCTTACTGAGTGACCACCTTCCTTTCCAAGGTCGTATTCACCGTTTTCCTTTCTTGTAAAATTAATTCCAATATCAATTAATTCCTTTATTCTTTCTGGTGCTTGTATTAGAATTTTTTTTACTATTTCTTCATTGCATAACCCGTCTCCCGCTTTTAATGTGTCTTGGACATGTTTATCAAAGCTATCATTTTCACTCCAAACACATGCAATTCCTCCTTGTGCATAAAAGGTGCTACCTTCTTCCACATTTTCTTTCGTTATCAATAATATTTCGTCATCTGGGCATAATCTCGCTAATTTTATAGCCAAAGATAACCCAGAAATGCCTCCTCCAACAATAAGGAAATCAGTTTTAGTATTCAAAAGATTCGTGTGCTTTCTTCAATTTATGTTATATCTATTATAAGATCATAATCAGACAATAATTAAAGTAAATTTGTAATTTTTAATGAAGATGTTATAATTTTATTGCTTTAAATCATAAATCTCCCTTGTACCTTGTAAATAGTAATTTTTTTTTAAGAATTTACATATTTACATCTAATTAACCATCAATTTAGTATTGTTTCAAATATATTTGGTTATCTAAAAAAGCCCATATTCTCTATAGTGTATGTCAAAAATCAAAAACGTACTTTTTTTGTGTTCGGGAAATTCGTGTCGAAGCGTATTTGCAGAATATTATGCAAAATGGTTAAAAAACACCTCTTATAAAGAAGAATTACGGGATGTCAATTTTGACTCAGCGGGAATCCGTCATTATTTTGAAACACCACGAGAAGGCACAGTTAAATATTTAGCCTCCAAAGGGATAAGCGTAGATGGTTTTGTTGCAAAGGATATGACAGAAGAACTGTTAAATAAGCAAGATTTAATTCTAGGATTTGAAGCTCGATATCATGTAAGAAAATTGAAAAGAAAGTTTAAACACATTGAGAATTTAGATAAAAAAGTGTATATGTTACTCGAATTTGCCGGGCAAGAAGACAATTGGGAGATTGAAGATCCCATTCATTTGCCCACGGAAGAATATAATAAAATCTTGCATGTTATTGAAGCCGGAGTAATCAAATCTATAGAACGAATAATTAAAATTAATAAATCAATATAAAGGGTAATAAATGAATAAGATATTAAAAGTTTTAATTATCTGCTTGGGAAATACTGCAAGAAGTCCAGCAGCGGAATATTTAGCACGAGACTATGCTAATAAAAAGGAAACTGATCTAATCTTTGAAAGCGCTGGTTTCATAAACGCTTTTTCATATATACAACCTCAATCTCGAGAATATTTAAAATCAAAAGGAATTGACCACTCTAACTTTCGTCCACAGATTATTAACAAGAGCTTATTAGAAAAACAAGATTTAATTATAACGATGGAGGAGTCACACGCTTTAGAAATTATAGATAATTATCCCGGGATAGATGATATCGATAAAAAAACCTTCACTCTAAGAGAATTCAACGGAAACACAGAAGAGTTAGATATAATCGATCCATATTACACCAGCTCTAATAATTACAAGAAAGTTCTAAAAATCATTGACGAAAATATCGAGAAAATGGTTAACAAAATAATACAGATTAATCAATTAAAATCATAATGACCTAGCAAGAGCATCCAATATATGATTAGAAAAGTTCTGTTCATCTGTTATGCAAACACATGCCGTACTCCTGCGGCTGAAAAATTAGCCGAACTCTACGCAAAAGAAATCGGCTTATTGGGAGTGGAGTTCGATTCTGCTGGTTGGCACATTGCTTTCGATCACGCTCAATCAGAAACTGTGGAGTTTCTTAAATTGAAGGGGATCGATATAAAAGATTTTAAACCTAAACCTATTACAAGCGAATTGATCGAGAAGCAAGATCTTATTATTGGTATGGAGAGATACCAATTAACAAAAATTAAAAATAGATTTAAGGATTTAAAGGAAAGCTTAAAAGGCAAATTATATACATTAAAAGAATTTAATGGAGCAGATAAAAAGGATTTGAATATACCCGATCCCTACAAAACGGAGAAAGATAGATACTTTGAATTACTGGGGATCGTTGAAAAAAATGTAGAGACCTTTGTTAAGAAAATAAAACAGATAAATCAGACAAGTTCGGTAGAAGAATAGATTCGTACTTGAAACACATTTAGCACTTTTTTTGAATATTTTACATTTTGTCACTTAGAAATATTTAAAATTACTGACACTATTTGAAAAATTAAAAAACAGTATTAATCACCTCCTAATGAACCAAGTAACGATTAATAATGCGGTAATAGAGCTATTCGTTGGCGATTTAGTAAACGCTCAATACGACGCAATCACAATTCCTACAAACAGTCGACTTTTACCTAGCGGTACATTAAGATGCAGAGTGTTAAAAGAAGCAGGTCATAAAATACAATTGGAATGTAATCAAATCATTAGCAAGATGTCAAATATTCCCATTGGAAGCGCTGTAATTACCTCGGGAGGGAATTTGAATGCTAACTTTATAATCCATGCAAGAGCTGGTCACGATCAAAAAAAATTAATGTTAGCTACATGGAGTTCGTTAATTTTAGCTGACAAAGAAGAAATAAACTCAATTGCCTTTCCTCCAATGTCAATAGACGTTATAGGTTTTAACGCTAAGGTGTGCGCTGGTATAATGATTCCAAACATTCAGAAATATATCATAGAGAAGAATGGAAATTTAAAAAATGTTTCAATTTGTCTTGAAACATTACCTGATTATAAAGAATTCGAAAGTGTAATTAACAATTTAATAGCTCCCATTACTTATTGACTGTTTTATTGCATTCTTCTTCTTAGATCTTTTAATTTAATAATTATTCAAAAAATAAAACCTTAAATATCAATAATCTATGTTATATGTAAGATTTTTTGTTCTAATACAAACCAGTTCGAATTTAGACATGATAGTCGAATTCTAATTAACCATTTAAATTAAAAAAATAGGTTAGGGGATTTATTTTTGGAGCCAGATAGTATTAATGGGAATTTTTTGAATGATCTTAATATGAGCATTCAAAATGATGTTTCTAATGTCAATTCGTTAAAGGGATTTGAGATTATCTCTGAATCCATAGTGTATGAAATCTTAGATCTCTTTGGAAAAAACACTTTGCTTTCAATGCTATATCGAACAGGAACTGGACCAGGGATAAAAATCGCGGAAATAATAAAAAAGAAGTATAACAAAGACGATTTTACTATTTTTGAGGCTTTAAAGATCTTAATGACAGAGTTAAAAGACTTTTACTCTATGCAAATTAGAGAAGTGCAAGAATATCAAGATCATTTAAAAGTCATTATAGAAAATTATTGCTTCTTACGAGCACCTTATAGTCATAGAGAAAAATTAAAACCAGGTAAGACATTTTGCCGTATTAATAAAGGCTACTTCGAAACTGCTTTTATAAAATTATTAGGAGATAAGTTAAAAAAAGTTGAAATTAATTTTCTTCACGACGATCTCGAAAACGATGTATGTATCGAAGAGATTAACTTTTATCTTAACCATGAAACACTATAATTGTAATCATAAAAGATCTTGATAGTCTATCTCCAGAACTTCACCCAATTTGTGTTTTTTTTCCTCCATTAATGGACCAGCAGCAGCCGTAGCTGGGCCAATAAATCCCATCCCAAGTTCATTATGAATTTTCCAGTATGCTTTCTGATAAATGTTTTTCTTTTTACTTTGGTCTTGCATGTATTCTTTTAAAGCCACTTGTATTATTTTCTCCGCCACAATCTCAAGTTCTTTTAACCTTTGATTGATATATTCTCCAGTAATATCTCTTCTTGTATTAGGATCAATCACGCGCTGAGTTAGACTCTCATCTATGATCCGTTTATCCTTCTCTTTCATGATTCAAATAAAATTTTATGTTTATTAAAGCTCAATTATATTCAAATAGATCATTCATTTTGACTTTTTTAGAAACGAAATGTTAAAGATTAAAAAAAAATTTGAATTAGTGTACATATTGAATCTGATTTTATAAAACATAAAAATATAATATAAAAGTTGGTAACATAAAATGGCAGAAATTAAAAACATTGTAATGATAGGCGCTGGTTTAATGGGTCATAACGCTGCTCAAATCTTTCTGATGGCGGGTTATAATGTGACATTGGTTGATATTAAGGACGAATTCGTTGACGCTGGTTATGCTAAAATTAATGAGGGCTTACAAAAGCTCGAAGCAAAAGGAACTTTAGGTGAAGGAATATCAGCTGCTAGCTTAATGGGAAATTTAAAGAAGTCGATCGATCTTGCAAGCGCAGTAAAAGACGCAGATTTCGTTGTTGAAGCTGTTGTTGAAATGATGGACATTAAAAAGCAAGTGTTCAAAACTTGCGACGAAAATGCACCACCACATTGTATCTTGGCAACGAATACCTCAACGATGAGCATTACTGAAATTGCTAGCGCAACAAATAGAGAAGATAAAGTAATAGGTATGCACTTTTTCAATCCTCCTATTTTAATGAGATTAGTAGAAATAATAGCAGGCGAGAAAAGTTCTGATGAATCTATGGATATTGGTGTTGAATTAGGACAAAAGCTTCCATGTTTAAAAGGAAAAAGATTCGTCCCAAAAGTCTTGAAAGATCGTCCAGGATTTATAGTCAATCGTTTAAACGCACCTGTTCAAATCTATCTTAATTGGGTGTTTGATCAAGCGGCTGAAAAAGGAATACCTTGGGAACAAATTGACGCTGATGCTGCAGGATTAATGCCAATGGGACCTTGTGAACTCGCGGATTATGTAGGAATAGACACGATGTTTCATGTAGGCAACTATTATGCAGAAACCCTATCTCCGGATTTTAAACCCGGAAAAGTTATTACAAAAATGGTCGAAGAAAACAAACTCGGTCGAAAGTCACCTCAAGGATTCTTCGATTGGTCAGCAGGTAGACCTAAAATCGACAAATCTACAAAATCTGGGTTATTCGGCGTTGAAAACTCAATGGCAATTATGCTGAACGAAGGTTGTCGCCTATTAGAAGAAAAAGTAGTCACAGGATTCAAAGTAATTGACGAAGCGAACATGGCTGGAATGAATACCCCTGGACCTTTTGGAGGCGGTAAGAACCAATATGAAAAGTGGTCAAATCTTCTAAACGATTTAGCAGACAAGACTGGCAAAGAATATTTGAGACCTTGCGAGCTAATGAAGTCTGGTGGATTTGTTAACATGAGAAAGTAGGCAAAATTTTTAAATAGAAATCTATATTATTTCTCTTTTTTTTTTAATTATGTTTTTTGGCTAATATGTATTATTTTGTGATAAGAATCAATATCAAATCATAAAAGCAATGAAAAGCAAAATTTGAAAGTTTTTAATTGCTAAAGGATTACTACTAAATATTCACAAATTAAATTTTGTAGAGAATTAAAGAATATAAAAAAGGTTATTTAAAGAGGTTAATATAAATGTCAGATAAGGAATTTGGACATATTGTTATTGAATGGCCCACAAAAATAAATGATCAAGGTGAAGTCGTTCGAGAAGGTACAATTGATGGTAATTACGCCGTGATTTCAATTAATCGACCTGATAGATTAAATGCGCTTACGGAACAAACGGTTTCTGAGATCTCCAGAGCGTTACGAATGATGGAAACAGATGGAAGTGTTCGAGCAGTTGTTTTACGAGGTACTAAAGATTTTACTAAGAAACCTGCGTTTTCAGCTGGAGCCGATTTAGCAGCTGCGTTTAGCCCTGGCTTGAAACCTAACGTTACATGGCACATGGCACTAGCGATGAGAATTAGGCACCGCGAATACGACGAACTTGAACAATTCTCAAAACCATTAATTGCCGCTGTTGACGGATTTGCGTTAGGTGGTGGTTGTGAACTAGTCTTATGTTGCGATCTTGTAATTGTGTCTGATCGATCACAGCTTGGACTCCCAGAAATTCAACGAGGTATTTTTCCTGCGAATGGAGGTGTCACTCGTATGGCAGAAAGAATTGGAACCAATAGAGCATTACAAATGGCAATGACGGGGGATCCCATTGATGGTCAAACCGCACTTGATTGGGGATTAGCTAATTGGATTGCACCGGCAGGAGAGGAGTTTGAAAAGCTCGTTCATGAGAAAGCTAAATGGTTTGGAGATGCTCCTACTACAGCATTGTTTGTAATTAAGAAATGCGTTAAGTTTGGAACTAGGAACGTCCAATTAGGGACAATTATGGAGCAGTTGGGTTTTGGTATCAATCAAGTATCTTTTGACGCTAAGGAAGGAATAATGGCATTTAATAGAAAAGTTAAGTGCCCTAAGTGTGAAGGAAAAGGCAAATTTGAAGACGGTACACCATGTGATAAGTGTCGTGGTCAAAGAAAGATAAAGGATACCCCCCATTTCAAAGGAATGTAATCTACTTTTTTTTTTTACTTTTTTTTTACTTAATGATATCTCTTTATAAATGCTTCCTATAATTTTTTAAGCAATTTTAATTATAAAACAAGTAATGGAAGATTTTGAATTAATCGAAGAAATTAACGATGGAAACCTACATCTAAGAAAAGTTTCTAAAGATGATGTGTCTTTTTTTTATCGAAGTCTTCAAGAAAAGGAAATGACTAATTACTTATCGTTAGGTCCATTAAGATCGCTTGAACACTCGAAAAGGCTGATAAAAAATTATCTAAAATCTTGGGATAAATATCTTCAATTCAATTATGTTATTGAATTAAGAGAGAATCGAACTTCAACTAAAATCGGGTCAGTTAGTCTTTGGGCTGTAAATTGGTACCATCAGCGTTCGGGAGTAGGGATTTGGATTCTTCCAAAGTACTGGGAGCATGGATTAGGTTCAAAAACAATCGTGTTAATTAAGAATATAGCTTTTAACCACTTTAACTTGAACAGACTTGAAGCTCACATCGCCAAGCATAATGAGAGATCCATCAAAATGTTTAAAAAATGTGATTTTGTGGAAGAAGGAGTATTAAAAAACTATTTGAGAATTGATGCTAAATTTCAAGATGCTGTTATTTTAGCTTGTTATAGAAATTAAATAATTTCAGGATTTCTTTCAAAATCTCTAAAGGATCCTTTAGACTTCATTATTTCATCAATTTCTAATGAAAAAGACTTGAACTGAGAATAATTCCCGTTAAAATTGATTAATTCCTTTTTAAATTTATTTAAGAATGTATCAAAAACTCTCACTGCAATATTATCTATCAATTTTTTCTTCAGTTTTTTGCTATCTACTTTACTCTCGCATTTAAAGATTAGATGAAAATTAGATTTAGGATCGGTATAAAAATAAAATACGCTCTTATTCATTTTCAAAGCGTTTAAACTCTCTTTAAATCCATATTTGGTAAATCTACAAATCTGATCGAAATAACTTGCAATCAGGTGGTAATCGCTATCAATATTTGAACTACCACTAAAATTGTGAAAGAATATGGGTACACCCTTGTCATTAAGAATAATAATCTCTTGGATCAATTTTTCTCCAAAAAATATATTTATTTGTAACTATATATATCTTCGTTATAACAATACTGAAGAGTTTGAATTAATTAACATAGTTATTAATCAGGAAATAAGGCTTGAAGTTTGCATGAAAAGAAGAGATAATTAGGAAAAATGTACTTAACTCAGATTAATATTTCTAATCAAGTCTACTATTCTCTTATAAATTTCAAGAGATACAATATAATCTTCATTTTTCAAGGCTTCTATACCTTGGGCATTTAATTTTTTAACAATATAGCTCGTATCTTCGATTTTTGAGTTTTTCTTTATCTTTTGTTCGAGTATATCTATATATTTAGCATAATTTTCTAAGTAATTCGTTTTACCAATGAATCTGGAGATTTTAATAATTTGGTTAATATTATTAATAGCCTCTTTAAATTCGTTTCGAGAAACATTTTGATTAATTTTCCTTTCTAATTCCTTTAGATCTTCTTCTAATTTAAGATACTTACTCTCGGCATCAACAACATATTTCAATTTAACTTCTAATTTCTGGCTATAGTTTGAAAACTCGGACTTGTGTAATAGGTCTATGTTGGATTTCAGAATGCTTTTTGCTTTATCAAATTCATAATTCTCAGTATGTTTTGAAACTTTTTTGAGATTACTTTCAATACCCTCGTCAAGATCATATTTCTTTTTTAATCCTAAAAACCTTATTTCAATAGGTTCCCAAATTTTAAGAATTTTAGAATCTTTTAGCGTCACCAATAACTTCTTTGCTTGTTCCAATGTTTTTCCCGCTAAAAGAAGATTGTTAGTGTTAACGTAACTATTAAATTGAATTTCTAATGGTTCAAGCCGTCTAATTATATTTAGTTGCTCTGTACAGAATTCATTCCATAATATTTCATCCTTTAGAAATAAATCTTTAACTCGTTTAAAGGAACTAAGATTCATGTTTTTTTCATAGTATTGTTCAAATGTCTGTAAAAGATCGTGAGCCTCTGCAATCTTATCTTGAGCTAGTAAATTCTCGTAATCTTCTTTTAAACTCTCAAAATCATCTCTAACTACTACAAATTTATGATCGCTTTTAGCTTGCTTGTAAAGATTAGATATGTGTTCTCCTTCTTCCCTTACAACAGAATAGAGTTTAGCTTCTTCGGCTATATCCATGATTTTCTCCGTAATTTTTATTGCTTCGTCGTACTTTCCCATTAAATAGTGGTTATTAGCTATAACTTTTAATTCATCTATTTTAGATAGGACATCTATTTTTTTCTTTCTATCAGCACTTCCTTCAGAATTTAAATTCACTTTTATTCACCTTTTCGATATTTACCATCAAAGTCTAACTTCTGAACTATTTCTTCAAATATGTCTAAAGAATTTGAAACCTTCCCTGAATTCATATTGTTAAGAGCAGAATTACTTAATTGAGATACCTCATTAACCAAATCTTCCCTCGTCTTGTTATATATGTCGCTCACTTGTTCCAATTTGAATTTGATTTTCTCGTCGAGGAATTTTTGACTCACATCCCTTTTTCTTTCAAGAAAATCTTTCATTTCCTTTAAATTTGGTTTAGTGAAACTCTTTTCAAATAAATTTATAAAATGTTCTAAATCAGTAATTATGGGTTCTTGCTCAATTTTTAATCTATATACCATGTTTTCATCTTTTAATAATAATTGCTGAGCTAATGGAATTACTGATAGGTTGTATTTGTTTTCATATCTCTGTTTTATATTTTCAACTAAATTATGAGCATTTTGATATTTTTCATCTTTCACTAACTGATCAAATTCCATTGTAGCTTCTTTACATAAAGTCTCAATTTCTTGAAGAATTTTGGTTGCGCGCGCTCTTGAACGAGCTTCAATAATGAAATTAATTTGGTCTTGCTCAAGGGAATCGTCATTAATAGTTTTAGCAAGCGTGACAATTTTCTGAGCGGTTTTTATTGCATCTTCATAGTTATTTGATATGAAATTTTTATCTGCTTGGCTTTTTAATCTATTAATTTCAGAAAGAATTGGTAGAAGTTTAATTTCTAACTTTCTAATATTTGATTTTAAAGTTTCCTCTTCAACACCAATAATCTCTAAGAATTCAGAAGGTTCCAATCCAGATTCTAAGGTAATATTTCTTAAGATTTGCAATTCAGGATGTTCCCGCGAAATAGCACCTCGAATTTGGGGAATATGACTTTTTAAGCTCTGTGAAGCTCTCTTTCCGATCCAAATATACATGTGTTTCTGATGAGAAACATAAATCGTTAAGACATTGAAGAGCGTAAAATTACTAATCAAACTCTCCTGAGCTACTTCCTCAAAACTACCAGAATATTTTAACTTAAAAATTCTAATCTCAGAACTCATCTCTAAAATCACTTAAGATTCAATAATATTTCAATTTTTTTTAATGAATTTAAGTGAAATGAATAAAAAAAAAAGTTTTAAAAATTAAGATTCTTGTATCTTTATTCTTCAGATTTTTCAATCGATTTCTTAAGGTCAATTTCGGGTTTAGCAACCGGTTTTTCAGGTTTTCCTCTTATTATCTTAGAAGATTTACGCAGTTCTTCTTCGTAGGTCGCTTTAAATGCGTTTTCTCTCTTTGCTATATTAACTCTCGGATCTTTCGTTTTGTCCAGTGTTTTTTGGTATTTGCGAACTTTTCTGACGGGTTTTGGGTACTTTAAGTATTTTTGATAAGCGTAGATATATCCTACTATTATCACGGCTGCAGAAGTTATAGCAACGGTTAAGATGAGGATCAATAATGCTTCCCCTGCGGGTCTAATAGCGCTTATCGTTACTTCATAGCTTTCAAATTCGTAATTATCTCCATAAAAAGCATCAATAACAATTTTAAAAGTACCTTCAGCTATGTTTTCAAAAACAACTTCATAGATACCATCGCCGTCTCCATCTGTAAGAATTCCACTACCTAGATCACCACTATAAGACACAACTCCTCCTCTAATAAACCCCCCAAAATCTAAATCTTCCAAAACGATTCTGAGTCTCACGTCTTCTCCTGGTTGCTTAGATATCCTTGAGATTCCATCTACAGTGCTAATATTAGTGAGAATACGCCTAATTTCAATTCGAAGGTCCTCTGACTGGAAAATATGATTTTCTTTTTCTGCAGAGATAGCAATTATCCTTACTCCAATATCCAAAATGCTTGTGTTGAATATATATGTGTATTGATCGTAATAAGTATCTTCATTCAAACTATCAGAGATAGCACCAAACATTTCAACCGTAGCATTTTCTATATGATTTCCATTTAGATCAGTATACTTGATTGTTATGTTTAAGAGTTTATTAATAGCAATATTTATTGAAGGATCTCCAGTTTTATCTTCCCCGTTTAAATAAACTTCTAATAAAGTCTTTCTCTCGGTTATTTCAGTAATAAAGCGAATACTTTGAGGATTATAGTTTGATATATTGGCTAAAATTGATAAATAATCTACTCCTAACCCTAATTCAGAAGCATTCAACAGAAAACTATACTGTTCTCGAATAGGGGCTTCTATTAATGGGACTAATAATCCTCCCCCCGTTAATTTTATTGATGCTCCGCTCAAATGATTGGATAAGGCATCTCTATATGTTACAGTTATATTTATCTTCTGCCAGAATTCAAATGAAACTACTTCATCCTCGTTTTTCTTCGTACCATTTATGAATAATTCTAAAAATGAAGCTTTCTCAGTTATAAACACTCTTATCGGAATCGATTGTGTTCGATATTTATCAGCTTCTACAGTAATAATCATAGAATACAACTTATCTGATTGATATCCAGGACCAGAAGCGTTACATGTTAAGGTGTAAACGCCTTGAGTAACCATAGAAAAGAAGGATTCACCTACCCAATTAGTAGAAAGTTTTGATGCTACAATCCCCACACCGCTATATTGTTCAGTATAATTAAATTGAATTGTGAAATTCTGCTCAATAGGTACGTTAGCTAGATAATCATTATCAACGACAAGGAGTGTGTTTTTAATAATGTCAATTGTAATGTTTACTTCACTACTCACATAACTAGGAGAAATAGCAAATATCGTTAAAGTATTATTACCTGCATTTGGGGCTCCAGTTACATTGAATTCTAAAAAGTAATAACCAGGGCTTATTTCACTGAAATAATGTGTTAATGAAGGATGTGTAAAGTTAGACGTATATACATTTGCGTTTTCTATAGCATTAAAGTTTTCTAAATCGGAAAATGAAACTCTTATGTTTAAAATTGAACCATCAGCTATATTTTCATAGTATTCAATGTCGGGGATTAGAGTTGAATAATGAGTAACTTGAAATTTCTTAACCAGGACTCCAGTTTCGTTTAAACTAAACGATGAATAAGAATTATTCCAAGTGACAATTACTTCATATTCTCCAACTTCATATTCTGGTGGTGTTGAGGGTATTTGAAAGGGATTGAACTTTACAAATCCAGTGGAATCAACTGAAGTAATTTGATTTCTATCTGTCCATAGAGTACCATTTGGATACCTTATTTGAAGACGAACATTTGTATTTTGAATATAACTTGAAACTTCAAGAGAATTTGTGATTCTTGCTGTTATATTGATGTATTCTCCGCTTAAAAAACTATTATTTGGAACCCACATCCCTGTTGCGTTGTTGAAAATATGTAATTCCTCACAATAATTTGGTGCTGTAGCCTCGAACTTCCAAAAGCCATCTGGATTTGGAGAAATTGAATCTACTGGTATCAATAACCTCCCTGGTATTGAATCGTCACACAAGCTTAAAATATTAGTAGATGGATTTTCAGGCTCGAAAACATTCGTTATGATAACATCAGTTGGAAAGTTTAGTATCATTTCTGATTCCGAATATCCTGTCGGGATTGCGATAAATCCATATGTTTCCCAATTTACTGAACTTTCATTTTCCACAGAAAAAATAGTACCTAAGGATCCAACGTCAGTTTCATAGTTAGTATCGGGAGTATGTTTAACGCCATACAAATTTAAATTTGTCTTCAGATTCATGCTATAAGTTCCTAATTCTCCTACATCTGTACTGCTAAAATTGGCAAAGATATTTGTAGATTCCCAATTACCATCAATTTCAACAACACCCTTACCCCAATCGATATCTTGTACAGCTGTTTGGTTCACAATCAATCCAACATAGGATGGAAGAACTTCAGCTTCAACATTCAACTCTACATTATCCACATATATCCTCTGAAAATCCTCGTTAGCAAAACCAGAAAAGTTTCCTCCTCCAACGCATTCTAAGACAAGACTTATGTCCAATATAGAATTGTTTAAAGGTTCATTTGGAAAAATATTCGATGAATTGGTCCAAATATTTTGAGGAATTGAAAAACTATGCCAATTGTTTCCTCCATATTGGAATAAAGTATAAGTTCCAATGGAATAAACCCTTTTACTATTTAAATATATAGAAAATGCCCACGAATTAAATTGTGCTAAATAATTTGGATAAAGGTCAAAATTTAAACTACTATCTATTATTTTTCCCCTATTTATTTGTATAGAACTACTCCACCAACCCTTATCGTCAGGATCATATGTATACCATGGATCGATAACCTCACGATCACCATCTATTCTTAGTTCTAAACAATCTTGACCTCCTATATTTGATAAATAATTACCACTCATAGGATTAACACCATATCCTGTATCATTATATCCAAATGTCCAGTCCTGAAAACTATTAGAAATCCATGTCGTGTCGTTTTCGCCAGCTATATCAGATCCATCATCTACGCCGTAATTAAACGTACCATTATTCCAATTACGTTCGTCTGTCAATTCATTAATTTCTGCACTCAATTTATAGCCATTCCAACCACTACCTAATGGAATAGATGCTAAATCATATCC
>JAGXOB010000043.1 GCA_019894735.1 Promethearchaeota archaeon
AGCCCATACTTTAAGGTTTCTCTTGCAAGCCTAACAAAAGTAACCCCTGCTTCTGCAATACACGTCCTTGTATCCGTGTTTATCTCAATAATGTCTGTAAGTGATTTCACGTCTATCGGCTTGTCACTATAGATCGGGTTATCTGGCTGTGGAGCCATGTGGGAAACGCTCGCCTTTTTTAGAGAGAAATATTCCCCCGGCTTCGCGTTATCGTACGCATTTCTAACCATTTCAGAGATAGCTTCTACTTTTCTTTTATGTATTGCTAGTTTTTCTTCGCTCATGTCAAACACAGGGTTGGGATTATTGCACTTCAAATATATTAAACGGGCAGATTTTTCTCAGTTTTATCTGTTTGAAAATTCAAAGATTGCATAATAGAAGAGAGTTCTCCATGCTTATACTTCTTGTTTTGTGCGAATATTTAGATGTTGCTTCTGTTCAAGGTCTTTTCTTCTTTTTTTTCTTCTAATCATTTCAACAAAACTTTCTACTCTTGTCAAAAGTCCGGCTTCGCCCGAATGTTCGTCCATTATAATTTCTAAGAAAGGAAGTCCTACAACTTTCATGTCTCGCATAATCAATTCTGAAATAAGACTATCTGGGCCGCACGCAAAACTGATTAAGAATATAACTCCGTCTATTTCGTCTCTACCTTCTGTGAGAAAATACCGGATGCCTTGCATGATTTCTTCTTCGTGGCGCCAGTAGTTTCTTAACTTACCGCCTCTTGGGTTGACGATGACTGGTTTCTCAAATATAAATTCTGGCAGGTTTTCGATAGTAATAACTTCTACTCCCTGATCCTGTAATTTTTTTTGAAAATCGAGGTTGATAAAAGTATCAAAAATGTTATAACCGTGTCCTAATAATAAAAACTTTATATCGCCAGTGTGTTTCTTCTTAGGCAAAGTAAACGGGCGGTTCCTTTCAGCCAATCGCAAAGCATAATTGACAGAGGCACCATTTCTTAAAAATTCGTGATACTCTTCAAAATACCTTTGGGCTTCTCTATACGCGTCTAAAGCTTGATTCTGAGATTTTCCTAATTGTTTTCCGAGCTCTACTGCTGCCGTTGATATAGGAAATTCCTTTACATTTACCTCAAAATTCAATATTTTTGGAATTCCGGGTAAAATTTTGATTACATCTGGTAAAGATATAAATTTAGGGCAAAAATAGGAATCTTTTACTTCAGCTACATACCTTGGCACAAATACAAAGTCTAAATCAGGATGATCTCTAACCAATCTTAAGATTTGTCCGTAGTATATCTTAACTGGAATACATAACTCTCCAAATCCGTGAGTTACGCCTTCTTCAACAATTTTTTTATTAGTTAGGGGGCTCACAACGATTTCAGCGTCGAGTTCTTCCAAAATTTTTTTCCAAAACGGAAAATACCTGTAAAAATGTAGCGCTCTCGGTATCCCCACTTTGAATTTTTTCTTGGTTGACTGCTGTGGTACTTCCATGTTGTTACACCCCTTTTAATTTATGCGTCTGGGCTATCATAAAGAAGTAAATCTTTAATTTGAGCCATCATATTGGTTGTTAAGCGTTTTAATTCTTCGTAGTCTGGCATTGGTTTACCCCAATATTTTTTATGCTCCATGAATGGGGGCCCTGCTTTCATTATTTGACCTTTATAGAAATTTAGCATTTTAGCGTGCTTTGGATAAGTGTTTTCCGTACCAGTTATACCAACCAATAATATTGGGACTTGTTTTTCAATTGCTAATCGCATTGCTCCAGTATGGCCTTCTAATATTTCTCCACCACCGGAACTAGTAGTTCCTTCGGGGTAAACACAAACTAAATTTCCTTTATCGAGCGCATCCTTAGCATAATTATAAGAATCTACGTCGTGTTGTCCACGCTTTAAAGGAAAAGCATGATGATTTCTGACCCACGCGTTAACAAGTGGTGGTTTAAATAAAGATTGTTTTGCCATTTGGTATAGAACTCGCTTTCTATGATAGATTAAACTTGCAGCAAAGATAAGTACATCCCATTCTGAATTGTGATTAGTGCATACTACAGCAGCTCCTTCGTCGGGAATATATTTGTCAAAATCTATTACTTTGTAAGGCATCATTAAATCGCTCCAATTGCACACTAACCATCCTGAGAAATTGTGAACTGTTTCTTGAAATTTGGCTCGTAATCCGAATGCTTCTAAACTTTTTAATAAGGAATACCACACGTCATCGACCAGTTGTAAAGCGCCCATTCCAAAATCTTTCAGCCAACTTTTAAAGGAAAGCGATTCTTTTGGTTTTTGAGCGTCTTCTGGGGAACCTATTGATAATTCTTCTTCTTTTTTTTGTTTTCTAGGATCTACAATAACATATTCTCGTAAATCGAGAACTACTTGTCGTAAATCTGCAGACAGCCTTTTTATATCATCGTACGAGATCTTATTGATGTCATATTGGTCATAATATATAGGGTCTCCTACGCGTACTTTAACTTGAGTTGGTTTCATGACCAATTTACCTTTTGGTAAAGCATTCCTTGAACCAATTACCGCCATTGGAACAATAGGGACCTTCATTTCAATTGCAAGTCGGACTGCGCCGGTTTTAAATTCTCCAAGCTCCCAACCAGTTTCCTCTCGAGATCTCGTACCTTCGGGGAAAATCCCAACCCATTCTCCTTCTCTAATAATATCCTTGGCTAATTCCCAAGCTTGTTCAGGATTTTCGCGATCTAATTTGAATGCTCCTAAATTTGTAAAGAGAGTTTTTACTAAGGGAGTTTTAAAATTATCTAGTTTGCTCATGTATCGAATTCGTCTGTGACACGCAGCTCCATAAAAAAATGGATCTAAATGGCTTTCGTGTGAGCCTACAAGTATCCCCCCTCCATATTCAGGAAACATGTTCCCGAGAGGATATTCTGTTTTAAAATTCCACAATATACGAGCGAAAAACTTAATATAGACATAAGCTGCCCACCACTGAAGCTTCCCTTCAACATCCTCAAGGCTCAGTGTCTCAATTGCTTGACGGTAGAGGTCGTTCAAAGGGTCGATTGGATTGTATTTTAAAAATTTATAAGTCGCATTTTGATGCCGTTTTCCAAAATCTAACTCTTCTTGTTCTTTTTCTTCAGTAGTTTTAATAATACGAGTTTCTGGGGTAGTTTTATATTCTTCTTCTTTTAATACCATTTCTCACATCCTCTTAAGATTTAATCTTAACGCTATTATGAGTATTTGAATTTGATATATTTTTATTTTCAATTAGCCGTTTTAATTCGTCTAACGAATCAATTAATAAATCTGGTTTAAAATCTGCTAATATCTCTTTTTTACTAACTCCGCTCGCGACTCCTACGGTCCAAACCCCAGCTTCTTTTCCTGCTTGAATATCTGAAGGCATATCCCCAATCATAACAAATTCTTTCAAATTGCACGATTTGTAGCTTTCAAAAACAGGATTTAGTGCGCTAGGGTCGGGTTTTAAGCCAGGAAGAAGATCAGCTCCAAAAACTCCTTTAAATAAGTTTTTAACCTTGTTTTCTTCGAGATGCGGAATGATATTTTTTGTTTGGTTATGAGATACGATGAATAAATCGTAGGATTTTTTAAATTTACTAATGAATTCTCCTGCTTCGGGGTAAAAAGGAGCTTCTTTAGCTAATGTCAAGTACCGCGAGAAAATCTTTGTTGCTATTATTAGTTTTTTTAGGAATGTTAACGATTGGAGCGAAGTTATGTATTTAAATAGCTCGAACGATTCTAACACAATTTTAGGAAGTGGAGTTCCTTGTATTATCTCCATTAATGCTCCTATTTCTTGCATTGTAGTTTCAATATCCATCTTAATCTGCTTCTCTTCGAAAACTTCTTCTATTGATTTCTGGAGTGGTTCCCTTATATCGAGGATTGTTCCGTCAAAATCGAAAATAATTCCTCGAATAGTTCCGTTTTGAAGCCGCTTTACCAATTGATTATCAGAGATCATTTTTTATTAAAAATCGGCTAAAATTTTAATAACAATATATTTAATATTGGTGAATATCTTTACTAAAACACTCATTTGTATAAAAATATATTGATTATAATAATACACTATAAAGTATGATTTGTTTTCGCATTATTCAGTTATAGAATAAGTATTTCAAATACGATTGTATCCATCTACAATTAAATTTGAATTTTTAGAGCTATGTTGAGCATAATAAAGGTAAAAAATACAATAAAAATAGGAATAAAGTCTTACTTATTGTAATATTATTCCTTTAATATGCGATTTTTAAATATAATCGTATGAAATTATTATATAATTAGAGGTTTTTATTATGGAACTACGAAAAGATTTCCAAAAGGATGAATACAGACACGTAGAATTTCTTGAAACGATTTCAATAAAAGAAGATAAACTTCTAAAACTTTTTCTAAAAAGAAAACAGCACCCTATTGATGTAGAAAGCGAGATTTTTTAAATGTTGCGTTTAGAAGTCAAAGCTTTCGCATGATAATTTTTATAAAATTTGATAAATAGTTCTTATCTCCACCCATTTTACTGAAATACTTAAATTTTATTGAGTAAAAGTTACTATAACATTAAACTTTAACACAAGAAAAGATTTGACAAATATGTCTGAAACAAACTCAAGTAACGTAAAAGAGGGAACTTTTGCTGCAGCGATTTTAAAAACTTATGGTCCATTAAACACTAAAGACAAATTTAAAGAAAAATACGCCGATAAAAGCTTTAAAATTCTCTTAAATCCTAAAGATGGGAAATATGCTGCTTTAATTGCCGTTAATAAGGGTGTAATAGCTGTTGAGGGAATAGAAAATCAAGATAAAAAAAGCCTCGATCAAGATACTCTCGGTTGGGATGGTTTTATGCAAACATCATTAGCTCTGTTTGATGAGATTGGGAAGGGAAACCTTTCTCAAAATGATATAGTAAAGAAAGTAGTAGCTCGTAAGATAAAAATTAAGAATCCCAAAATTGTAGCAAAATTAGCTGAAATGCTGGCTTGTATGAACGAATAAGAGTAACCGTAGAAATTCATCTCTTTTTCTTTTTTAATACTTTTTTATTTTAAAACATAAATTACGAACAATCTCCGTATTGCATATTCTCTAATTAGTGAGTAATCATGTCGGTATAATCCAATTATAATTGTGTATAACAGCTAGCTATTTATATAGGAGTTGTCACTAAACATATAACCTATATTAGGGATATTATAAACTATTGAGGAATAAGGTATGCCTACAAAAAATAAAATTCTAATATTGACAATCTTGGTTATTTTCTCTCTATCAGTTTTTACTATCAAGGATCTTAAAGCTTTATCTAATTCAACTTCTACTTTATCACTTTCAAATGGTATTGGGGGAAATGTTACAGGAGATTATAAAGGAGATCTTTCTCTTGTGTATTTTGAATTCAATTCAAATTGGAGTTCGTGGTCGTATCAGAATAGAAGTACAAATATTGTCCCCCATAATATGTCTGTGAATGAAAAAGAATTTGTTTTAAACAGATTAGAAATCTACGCAGACAACATTATTAACGAAACGGGTTCTGGAGATTTTGTAATAGCTGATAATATCACTAATCAATTTAGTCCTGTTTCCTCTTATTTATTTGCTCAACAATTTACTGCTCATGACTTATATTCAATTGATGTTATTTGGCTTTACTTAAATTACAGTTTGATGGCTCCAGAATTTGAACATTATATGGTCTTACATATTTTTAACGAAACATTTGAGGAAGAGATTGATGTCATGTGGGAATGGGAACACAGAAATAAAGTTGATGAGTGGAAACCATTTTTTCCCCGGGCTAATATTTTTGAACCTGGTAAAAAGTATAATCTTATTTTTCATATATGGAATGAAAAACTTGAGGAGGAGGATGGACTAGAATTTGATTATTGGAAAGCAGAACAATATAAGAACTCCAGCTTTAACAAAGGATTATCGCTTAGACATGATGGCGAACGCTGGTATCAAATCGCAAATGATGCTACAGCAGATCTGCTATGTTTTTTCAGTTACAAAAAGCTGATTAACCCTGCTTCAGTAGATCTGAAATATATAATTAATAACGAAATAATAACTCCTATCTTTCAACGAAGTTCTTTTGGAATGTGGGGCTATGAAGCGTATTTGTCCTATACTCTTGATGCTCAAGTATCCTCGCTGATAAATATCACTGTTATAACTAATCAAACAATTCCAACTTTAGAAATCTATATTGAAATGTACTATATACACATTGTTAATGCCACAGGATCCTACAGTGTTGATGATAATTACAATGAATGGACAATAGAGTATTTTTACGAAGAGATATCATTTGGGTGGCCCCCTCCGATATTTTTGTTCGAAAGAGATTGGGATTTTGTACAGTTTATGGATCCACATGGTGTTCCTATGAATGATATCTATTTTGGACCGATGGATTTGTATAACAAATCATATTACGGAGTGACAAACTTTTTCGGACCTCCTTTAGAGAGAGGTACATATACTGGAATATTTCAATCGCCAAATTATTGTAATAAAATAAACTTTAAAGCACAATCTGGAACACAATTTATAGTTGAAAGCTCTTTGGAGCTGGGACAAACGATCAGGCTAGAAGCAGAAATATTTAATACTTTTAATCAACCTATGTCTGGAGGAGATGGTCGGATACTTTTAAAATCACCTTCAGGCTCAATATTAATTAACGATACGGGATTAAGTGCAATAAACGGAATTCTAACTAGCACTGAGTTAAATCTAGATGGTGGAGAAGGTTTTTATGAAGCGACAATATTTTGGACAAACGGTCAAGAAATTGCTTATTTTACAGTTTCCATCCAAGTTGAGGATCCAGCAAAAATTATCATGTTTGCAGGAATAATTATAGGAGTAGCAGTCGCTTCCGTTCCTTTAACAGTGGTTGCGAGGAGACAACTTAGACAGAGGAATTGGAAAAAATCGTTAAAAAATCTATTTGTATTAACTAAAGATGGAGTAAGCTTATATGAATACTCATTCGGTATAGAAATACAAGATCCAGCTTTAATTTCTGCAATGATTGCGGCGCTCACGAATTTTGTACGAGAAGCTACCGGTAGCAAAAAATCACTTCGAACTGTAGACCAAGAAGATAAAAAGGTCATTCTATATCATGGGGATTATGTTACTGTAGCATTACTGTCAGAAAAAGATCTACCGATAATTCATAAACGGATAAAAAGGTTTACAGAATCATTTGAAGAACAATATGGAATACATCTAAAAGGCTGGAGAGGTGAAACTACAATTTTCAAAGGAACTGAAATCTTACTGAGTAAAGAATTTCCGTTAGATGTAGAGGAACAAGTTATCAGAGGAGTGAAGCAAAAACTTTTAGATTTTAGACAGCAACTTGATGTATTAAAGGATCCCGTGCATATTATTTCTTTAATGAAACACATTAACGATTTTATATCGCGTTATCAAGCAGTTGTCAATACACACTACATCAATTATTATTTTGAAATTATTAAAATCGCTGAAGAGAAAATATCTTTAGCATAAATAATTCTTTTTCTTTTTTTTCTATCTGTCAATAATTTAAAATTGGAACTCTCATTTTCTATTCCATAAACTTAAGCCTTTTTATAAATTAGGTATTTTTTTTTATGGAGCTCGATCGTTTTCGCAAATCTTACAATAGATTAATTTGGCCGGTATATCTACTCAACGGTTTCAATAGTATATCGTTTGCGGGTATAATAATCCTTATTGTACCATTATCTTCGTTAATTTGGCCTGGAGAAGCATACCATGCTTTAGAGATGGGAATTTTAATTACAACTCTGCTTTGGACATCATCAATTTCTGGATTATTTTTTGGATGGTTGATTGATAAATATTCAAGAGTAAAAATTTTGATAATCATTTCAATTGTAAGAAGTTTTTGTATGATCTTACTCGGATTCGCCATTGCTGGTCAAGGTTTGTTTACGTGGATGTATTTTTTTTCTGTTATTTTCATTTTTGGTATCTTTGCTGGGGGAAACTACCCCGCAATGGTTTCTCTCTCTAACGATATTGTTCCATTAAAGGATCGATCCAAATTCTTTGGATATTTTAGTATGGCAGGATCAGTATTTATGATGTTTGGATTTCTAATATCTGGGTCTTTAGTACAGTTCGGGTTTTGGAGAATATACTTCTTTAGCATTGGTTTTGCGGTTTTATTGTCTGGGATAGTATTCTATTTTATTGTTAAGGAACCAAAAAGAGGAACTCAAAACAAAGAATTACAGCTTGTACTCAAAAATGAAGAAATTGAATACGATTTTAAAATGAGCAGGAAATTAATGCGACAAACAATGTTATCTCGCACTAACATCGCCGCTTTATTAGAAGGGATATTTAGTAATGTATTTATGGGAAGTTTGGATATGATTATTTTACCATATCTAATGACACCACCGCATAATCTCTCTCCAATAGTAACAGGACTATTTATTGTTATTTATGGCCTCATTGGACGAATTCTTGGGCAAATCGTGCTAGCGCGGTTATCTGATAAGGTAGCAGAGCGTAAGGGAGTTAGAAGAATTTATTTTATTATAATTTCTTTAATCGGAGGATCAATAACCTTCGTTTTAATGTTTTTTGTCCCTATCCCTTATATGACTGAAGCTGAAGGTGCAGATATTGTTCTCTTCTTCTCTCTTCCCATGAGTTTCATGATGGGTATCCTAATTTTTAGTTCTGATGCAGTATCCTCTCTATATGCGGTGAATCAACCTCCCGTATTGCAAGAAATAAATCTCCCAGAAGGACAAGGCCAAATCGTTTCGTGGAATCAATTTTTAGAACAAATCGGTTATGGATTGGGACCATTAATAGCTGGCGTTTTCATTTCGATGTTCGGACAAAATTATCAAATTAGTGCAATAATAATAACAATTTTCGTAATTCCCGGAGCAGTATTGTGGATATTATCGCTATCTTGGTACTCACATGATAAGAAAAGGATTAAAGAAATACTTAAAGAAAGGGCAGGGATTTTAGAGAAAAGAAGAGAAACTATACAAGAATTATAAAAACTTTTTCAAACCAAGATAAATATTTTAAAAACTCTAACTTTTTTGTTACCACGAATTTTTAAATATATGTAATTATGAACATTCAAATATTCTTACTCTTATTATTATTTTAATAGAGATAAACTAAATCTTTTCGGATTAGATGATTGAAATGAGTAGAAAATCTATTTCCAATTTGCAATTTAAGCTCCCTATTATCGGAGATGGAGGAGTTGGTAAAACAACTTTAACTCATCGGTATCTACACGGACTATTTAAAGAATCGTATCACTTAACGATTGGAGTTGACTTTTTCCTAAAAAAGTTTGAAATTGATGAAAAGAATGTTTCTTTACAAATATGGGATTTTGCAGGTGAGGAAAAATTCCGTTTTCTCTTACCGGGCGTTATAAACGGAGCTCATGGAACCATATTTATGTTTGATATAACTAGGTATGTGACATTTGAAAATTTGTCGAATTGGACAACTGTTTTTAAATCAGCAAATGAAACCCACAACCAAGATGTGCCTGCCTTGTTAGTAGGTAGTAAGACTGATCTTAAAGGACTTAGAACCGTTCCAGTCAAAGAAGCTGAAAAATTTGCGCGAGATAATGATTTTAGTGATTATATTGAGTGTTCCTCAAAAAATGGCGAAAATGTAGAAGAACTGTTTAGAGCAATCACAAAAATCATGATGGAAAAGGTAAAACATTAAAATAAATCCTAATACCTATAAGATTTTTATACCTACTAATAATTATCTAAAACTAATTATTCACGATTTCTATTTTTAATATTAAATCTAATATATAAAAGTATATCATATAAGTGATTATAATGAAGTCTATGTATGAATTAAACGTACCAGTTCCGACTAAGCGTGCTTTAGTTGTAAGAACTAACAAAGAAGTTTCTAAAGAACAGAGAGAAATTGCTCTAAAGGAAACGGAATACAGTATGTTTTCCTTCCCCGCAGATTTGCTTATATTAGATTTTCTTTCTGATAGTGGCAGTTCTTCTATGACTGACTTACAATGGGCTTCACTTTTTCACGGTGATGAATCTTATGGACGTAATAAGGGATATTATGTTCTTCTTGAAGCTATTCGAGACACTTTCGAGCGGGGAAATGAACCAAAAAAAGCGATAAACTTAATCTTATCAGGTGAAACAAATGTAAAGAAACTTATGGACGAATTATATTTGAAATCTCATGAGGGAGGTTTTGTTAATGGTGGCATTCATCAGTTAGCTCGTCCAAACGCCTTTTTGGTACCTCAGGGGCGATGTGCTGAGCATCTATTATTTTCAACGATTGGTCTAATTTTAAAAGAAAGAAATCCGAACAAAGAGTACTATATCCCAAATAATGGTCATTTTGACACTACCGAAGCTAATATCGCTGCTAATGGCATGCACCCTGTAAATTTATTCTCGGTAAACTTATTTGAAGATTTCCCACCAGAACAAATGGAGGTCAAAAATCCCTTCAAAGGAAATATGGATAGTAAAGAGTTAATCGCTTTCATTGAAGATAAAGGAGTTGAAAGTATTCCGCTAATTTATCTTACAATTACTAACAATACTGCTGCAGGTCAGCCTGTATCTTTAAAAAACATTAAAGCCATAAGTGAGATTGCGCGAAGTTATGAAATTCCGTTCTTCTTAGATGCTTGTAGGTTTGCAGAAAACTCATTTTTTATCAAAGAATTTGAGGAAGATTATAAGAATTATAGTATAGCAGAAATTGTCAAAGAAATGTTCTCCTACGCTGACGGATTTACAATTAGTTTTAAAAAAGATGGACTCGCTAATATAGGAGGAGGTTTGTTTATTAGAGATCAAGGAATTTTTTATAAAAAGTTCTCAGATAACGGGAATATTGGAACTAAGTTAAAAGAAAAACAAATATTAACTTTTGGAAACGATTCTTACGGTGGACTTAGCGGGCGGGCAATCATGAGCATAGCTGTAGGGCTTTATGAAGTGGTTAAAGAGCAATATTTAGCCGAAAGGATTCGACAAGTAAGAGATTTTGCTCTAAAACTTTCACAAAATGGAGTACCGGTCGTTCTTCCAGCGGGTGGACATGCCGTATATATTAATGTGGCGAAATTTTTTGAAGGAACTGGCATGAAAATTGACGATTTTGGGGGAGTTGGATTCACAATAGAACTTTTAAAGCATTATGGAATTAGAGCTTGCGAATTGGGTCCTTTTGCTTTTGAATGGGATACAAAAACACCAGAGCAACGTAAAGGGATTCTAAATTTAGTACGGTTTGCAATACCCCGGAATGTATACGACACTTCTCATATTGATTATGCCGTCGCGGCTATAACCGAATTATACAACAATAGAGATAAAATTCCAAAAGTAGAAGTCTCCCGAGGGGCTAGTTTGAGACTACGACATTTTCAATCAGGATTACAGCCAATTTATACTGAATAAAAAAAAAGAATCAAATTCATATTCATCATATTTTGTAGTTTTCACAGGATGAAGCCTGTGAAAAACTCGTTAAAGTTCCTCGCATTTTCTTGAAAAAAGCACTTAGAGGCTGTGTAGAGGTTGTTAAAAAGGAAGGTATTACAATTAATTACACCCGAATTCATGGAAAAAATTAATAACAAAAGGTCTATGGAAAAGCAAGAAACTTAATTTGAAAAATAAAAAAGAGTTCTTTTTCTCAATTTTCTGCTAAGCGTATGGATTTGCAAGCACATCATGCCATGGCAAGTAAAATGAAAACGCTGTAAATTCTACTATCAAGACGATTATCAGTACTATTGACAATACTTTTAATCTTTTTCCAAATTCCATTTTACTCGTATCCAATTCTATGAAACCTAACATTAACGCTGAAACATAAACGGTAGTTTGAGCCGATATTATTTCTACAACGAAATGCATTTGCCACGGATAAATAACACGAGTGAAAAAGAAAAACATAAATATTATCCATGGAAAGAAGATCGCTGAAAAGATGCGTGAAAACAGAAATCTTGTTTTATCAACTATTTTTTTCTTGAACGCGAGATACTCAATTACTGATAATATAATGTATGAGTACAAGCCGATCTTCATGTGCTGAAATACGCTCTCGTCGATAGCACTGAAAACTTGAAATACGATATTAGGAAAAAATTTATATGTATAGTGTAATACTATAACGATGCCTAATAAGATAAAACTCCGAACATATATGTATTTATTATCATCCAAATTCATTTATATCCCCAATAGTAAATATCTTACAATATGTACTAATACTAGTAGTAAAAAACGTAATGAGTATTAAAACTACCTAGACCAACAACCTTTCCGTTATATTCAAAAGAATTAGACACAAGTTGAATCTTTTTAGGACTAGTTAATATTAAGAATGAATAAAAAAGCATTTTAAAAAAATTACTTATATATCCAATGTTCTTAATCTTTGAGAAATATTTTTCCTTCTTAGTATCTTCATAAAATCGTTTTCCCTCTGTTTCAGCGTACCCAAAAATGAATCTAGTTTATCAAAATTATTAAACCAATGTTCTTCTCCATTTACTATGATTTTTACACCTTTTCTTTCGCTATTATTAATTATGGCATAAATTCCGCCGATTTCTGAATCATGTTTTATAAATACTTTCTCATTTTCAGCGCTGTTATCCTTTTCATTTCCCTTTTTAGCCCAAAATTGATTTTTAAGAAGATAGCTTCTGTACATACTCATCTTTTCACACACACGACCTTTTTTTTTTGTATTTTCTAAGAATCATCATGATATCACTACTGATGACCTTAGAGTAGTATCCAAATAATATAAGATCATTTGTGGTAATAGAATAATATGTTATCCGTATTATATCCACATATTACGGTAATTTTAATTTATAATTACTAATTTAACTCATATTACTCAGATGCGTTATAATCAAAAAGCATCAATTTAGTATTTAAATGACAAAGTAAACGGAAATTAAGTGAATACTCTAAAATAATTACTTTGGGTTATATAAAAAAAATTTCCATTGCAAGTTTGTAATATGGTAACGGTTTTTCTTAATAAGAATGGAATTTAAATATTAAATAAATAATTTATTCTTAAGTAATAAAAAAGGAGATTAGGGATAAGCGAGGTAACAACTTAAAATGATGGCAGAATGTGATTTCTACATGAATCTCTACGACGATTTCATTAAAACTGAAAACGATGAAAACGAAAAAATTTTATGGAAAATGTATAAGATTCTTGATTTAATGAAAGCTACTGATGGAAACGATCCAGACGGTTTCATGGAAAATGGTCTCAGAATGATTATGCTTCTCTTTAAATATTATAATATAAACTCTTGCGATCTGAGTAGTTTTGATTTAAATGAGACTTCTCCTGATAAAAAGGAAGAACTACGTTTCATATTGAAAACAGAATTTATGTAAATTCCTTTTCAAATTTCCACACCTCATCTTGTATTGTGTGGAGATTTTTGACTACTTTACCCGAACTTGCTTCTTCCATTTGTTTGGCGTCAAGCATAGATTTACCAATAGCTAAAGCTCTATCGTAATTTTCGTCCACTATTACCACAATATCGCCTTTTTTTATCGAAGGGTCGATCTTAGTAATACCTGGTCTCATTACATCAGCTGAATTTGTCACAAAACGTATAGCTCCTTTGTCAACAACAATCTTCTTCATTTCCACTTGTTTATTTAAGAGTAAAGTTAAGACCGGGATGTAACCCTCCTCAGATTTCCATAGTTTTAAGACATTATTAACGGCAAACAATGTATCTCCAGCATCAGTTTGGATTAATTCTATCCGAGCTTTTTTAGGGAAAATTTGATTTACGAATTTTTCGTCGTATTGCGATAAGATATCATCTTGTAATTCTTTAATTTGAGATTTTTGTATGAAATGTCTGTGTTTGATATTCATAGTTCATAGTGTAAATAAAAATCATCACATAAAAACCTTTTATATCCCCGTATTTGTATTAATTTTGAGATATGACTAAAGTTTATTCCACCGTAGTAGTGATTATTCCTCCGAAAGAGATTTGGGGGACAATTCAGGATATCCGAAAAAAGTACGATCGACATATTCATAGATGGATGCCCCACATCACTCTATTATATCCCTTCAGACCCCAATCTGAATTTACTAAACTTGAATCTCTTTTTACAGTTGTATGTAAAGAAATAAATATCTTTGAAATATGCTGTAACAAATTCAAATTTTTTCATCACGGAAAAAAGAACTATACTCTCTATTTGGATCCAGAACCTGAAAATTTGATTACAAATCTCCAACACAAGATCTTGGAAATTGTTCCCGATTGTAATGATGTATCCTTGTATAAAAGCGGTTTTGTACCTCATTTAAGTGTAGGACAGATAGAAGGGAATGATAAACTAAAATCGGTTTTAAAAAAAATTCAGAATAATTGGAATCCATTGAAATTCAAAATAACTTCAATTTATTTTATCGCGAGAGAGAAAGAGAAATTATCTGAATTCAAAATCAAAAAAGAAATTACTTTAAAATAAGATAGCAACAAAAAAAATGACTCTACTTATAATTCATCTTAGATTTATACACTAATTCTGCGATCTTCTGAAAAACAATCTTTACATTTTCTCCAGTAAGAGCTGAAGTTTCAAAATACGGAGCATTTAGTTTTTCGCTTAGATGTTCTGCCATGGGGAGTATTATTTTCCTTTCTTCTTTCAAATCCACTTTGTTCCCAATTAAAATTCTCGGCACTCCACTAAGGCCATATTTTACTGCGGAACTATACCAATTGTTAACATTACTAAATGTACTAGAACGTGTCGTATCAAATACTAGAAGAATTCCATCTGCTCCGTTAAAGTACGGACGGTGGAGCATGTAGAATTGGGGTTGTCCTGCAATGTCCCAAAACATAAGATTTATGGTGGCGTCTTGATCTTCCAATTCAATTGGTTCTTTCAAAATCGAAACTCCTACGGTCGGTAAATATTTTTCCTCAAATTGATTAGTAGCAAAGTTCGCAAGAAGGCTCGTTTTCCCAACTGCAGGGTCTCCAATAACGATAACCTTATATATCGCATCAGTTTTTCCTTTGAAAACGATGGTCCCATCTTTTTTCTCGTTATTACTCATATGATTTTCGATCGTTTGTGATTTTAATTTACTTTAGTTATAATTAATATGAACTTCTTATTTATATTTCTTAACAATTCACCTTTACAATTTAAGCTATAGGTTTAAAAAAGCTAAGTTTTAACCGAAAATTTTTTCAAATCAGAAACAAAGTAACTCTTTTTAATTTATTTTAGATGATGAAATTGAAATGAAATTTTAACAGATAGATAATAATTCTTTGTTATATTATCTCTATTCTTAATATTTACCAAATATTGAAAAGATCTGAGCTTAACATTGATAAAAGCAATTTCATTTGATCTTTGGAATACATTGTTTCAAAATATATCCTACACCAATATAAGGAAAGGTCTAATCAAAAGACTCCTAGAGAAAAATGGCTTTAAAATTTCGAATGCACATTTAAATCAAGTTTTTAATAATAATTTCAATTTCCTAAATCCTCAATTTAAAACTACGCAATTTAGACATATTTATACTCACACTAGAATAAATAATATGTTTAATGAGTTACAGGTTGAGAATGAAATAGAAGAAATAAAGGAAATTAACGAAGCATTTGAAAACCTTATGCTTGCTAATCCTCCAAATTTGAGAAAAGGAGTTTTCGATACATTAAAAACTTTAAGTGTCGATTATAGTCTTGCGATTATTTCTGATACTGGAATTACGCCTGGTAAGATAATCCGAGAAGTTCTAAAGGTGTATAACATTTTAGACTTTTTTGAGGCTACTGTCTTTTCTGACGAAACAGGTTTCTACAAACCTCATCCAATTGCGTTTAAAACGGCATTAAATTACCTTGATTGTTCCCCAAGTAATGCAATTCATGTTGGTGACTTGTTAGATACAGATATTAAAGGAGCAATTAATTACCAAATGCAAACAGTTTGGATTAGAGATACTCAAACAAAAAATCCCGGCAATATAGCGCCAGATTACGAGATTTCAGAAATTCTCAATGTTATAAATAAGTTAAATTAAAAAAAAGCCTAACTTTTAATCATTAATTTATTAATCCAATTAGGGATACTTTCTATTATTTCAACTTTTATAGTATTTGAAGTTGTATCTTGCTCGTTCATCAGATCATTCAACGAAATAGCTGAATCTAATCTAGTTATTATTTGTGCAAATTGATTTAGCATACTATGACCCCCCGTGAATTCGAATATATCTATCCTAAGTTGCTTTAAAATTGTTTTAACATATTTAGGGTCATCCTTGTTTTCTAACTTTGCCTCAAGTTCATTAAACTGTTTTACAATTAGGTCTCTTCTGTCTGTTGCTGATTCATCTCTTTCGATCGTATTCTCGATTCCTGTCTTTATTGAAGGAGTAGAGGATAAGTTCGTAATTAATGATTTAACCAAATTCAATTCGTCTTCTAAAGATTTTTGGTTTTTAATTACGTTGCTTAATTGAGGTAGGAAACCTTTGATATCAATTGTAACCTTATTTAATTCGTCGACCATATCTGTCAATTGCGTGATTTTCAAGTTAGTTTGTCCCATTTTAGTAATAATATCCAACCCAAACTTCTCCAATATTGAAGAAAAAATGGTCATTTTTTTATCAAACTCTTTTAGGGAACTAGATAAATCTTCTTCATTCGTATCCATTGATTTCACTCTAAAGTATTAAATATTAAAATTTTTTTATTCCCTAAAATTAAAGTTTTTTTGCTACTTTTAGGGAGAATATTATATAAGATCAATTT
>JAGXOB010000044.1:0-8730 GCA_019894735.1 Promethearchaeota archaeon
CTGACGATGAAGAAGACGCAATTAAATTATTAGCGATAGCTATTGATGTTACTAATAAAGTTAGTGTAATAAAAGACTTCAAAATAGAAGATTAGAAACTCAAAGAAAAAAAAAGAATGCTTTTAAAATTTATCAGCGTTTTCATACCAATCTGGAAACCACTGGTAATATTCTTTTGGAAAAGCTTTTTGTAACCCGGTGTAAGTAGCTTTAACTAAAACAATTTTTTCCGCTCGATCTCGATGAGTCACGATTAGGCCTTGCGTTTCCAATTCTTCAAATATCTTCCGCAATTCGGATCTACCACCTCCGATATCCTCTCGTACGTCGTCAGGAGTCATGTACAAACCAGGATTTATCTTGTAATCGTGAGAGATAACTTTTAACACGTTTTCTTCTGTTAAATCTAGTCCCTTGAATTTTGATTCTTTCTTCGAAATAATAGGTGCATTAACATCATCATTCCATCTTAATCTCACAGGTTTGTTGTAAAAAGGAAGCATAGCACTAAAACGATATATAATCATTTTCTGAACTTCAGTTGTACCAGCTACGATTTCTCCGATTTTAGCTTCACGCAAAATTCTTTCAGCTGGTAAAAATTTGGTAAGACCATCTCCTCCTAAGATTTGGATAGCTTTAAGACCGATGTCTCTAGCATATTCTGTATTAATCATTTTGGCGATGGATGCTTCTACCATTGGTTCTCCCCCATCATCTATTAATTTAGCACAGTGATAAGAAAACAACCTTGAAACTTTTGCTTTAGTTATGATTTCAGCAATTTTTTCTTGTACACCTGGAAATTGATTAGTGGTTCTATTAAATTGAACGCGCCTTTTTGTGAAATAGAACAACAAATTGATGACATCTTCGAATAGTCCGCTGAACACAGCTGCCCCAATTAATCGCTCGAAATTTAAACCAGCCATCATTACGTTCCATCCATTGCCAACAGCACCGACGCGATTAGAATCTGGGATTCTAACGTGATCGAAATCTATATAACCGTTTGGAACGTTATCAAATCCGATCAATGGATTAATCTTTTCTAAACTAAATCCTTCCCGGCCTTTCTCGACCATGAAGGCGGTTATATGCCCATATTGTTTTCGAATATCCTTCTCATCGCTAGTTTTTGCGTAAATAAAATATCTATCAGAAACGCCTGCTCCTGTAATAAATCGTTTTTTACCATTTAGGAGCCACTCGTCTCCATCCTTTATCGCAGAAGTAAAGACATTCGCGGCATCAGAACCTGCAAAGGGCTCAGTAATACATAGAGCTCCTAATTCCTCCCCACTTGCGATCTTTGGGAGCCAAGTTTGCTTTTGTTCATCTGTTCCAAACCGTAAAACTTGTTCCAATCCTGCTAGCATACTTACGGTAAATACGTGACCGACAGCATAAAGTCTTCCAAGTTGTGCAGCTACAATACAGCTTCCCGTAGCTCCTAATTCTAATCCTCCGTATTCTTTCGGCACTCCTGCTCCAAAGTAACCTTTTTTCGCCACTTTTTTAACTAACGGCCATGGAAATTTAGTATTCCAGAAATATTCTTCTGCTTCTTCGAAGTTTTCGTCTACAAACTGTCTTACATCTTTATAGATCGCTTTTTGCTCGTCATTCCACCAAAAAAATTCTTCACTCAACCTTTATCATCTTTTTCCAATTTAATCTACATAAATCGAAATATTGATATAGAGAAAATTTGCCCGTACATAAATTTTCGTTAATTTTTGAATCAAGTTAAATATAAAAACAAGATGATTTAGACTAAGCTATCTCTTTTATATTGGAGGATATCTTAAGAGTTTTCTTTTTTATAATCACGATATAGACAATAGTAGTTATTAAGGCTATTAGAAAATAATGCCCGAACGGAACTTTCACAATTATTTCTTCGGTATTTAATTCCCATTTGTATATCGTTGTGCTATTAGTTATTTTTTCTATAATTGTAGAAATTCCAGAAGAATTTATAGTTAACTCTATTTTGGTATTGTTTCCATAGTCAAGTGTAATTTTAGTGTTATTTATAGTGTAGTTTAAGAATCCTGCTGTTTTTACGGCTTCTCCAATGAGTGTTAAATTAACAGGAGTCGGAAATAAAAACAGATTTCCATTATAATATCCTTCTTCGGACCAATTTAAGAAGTTTAGCGTTTTATTGTAAGCCATATAGAAAGAATCTACATATTCCGGAACCCAGATGAACCGATGATAATATTCGAGAGTATAGTTCATAAATAAGTAATTTTGAGAATTAAAGGTTTCATTATATATCCTAGAAACGGTAAATCGCACGAATTCAACATCAATATACCACGATGCTGTCGCATTTACGGTTTCCCAAACGAATCTATCTTCTTCTTCTGCGGGAAACTCAGATTCGCCTAATATTGTCCCCCTAGAGAATGAACTAGGAAAAAAGATTAATGATATTAATAAAACCAATGCGGAAAACTTATAGATTCGTTTACGGTTCATTCTCTTATTTAACTATTAATTGATCATCTTCAATAGTAAGATAATTCTTAATACTTGTTTAAAATATTTAAGTCTAGACAATTAGTTTTCGAACCAATTTGATATTTTATCATGTCATCAACCGTTATTTTTCCAACGCTTTCTTTTCTAGAATTTTTGAATATTCTTCCCATTTATCGCTTTCGTTTTGTTTTTTTTTAGTAATTTTGAAAAGGCAAGTGTTAGCTCCAGCTGGAATCGTTGTTTTGAATTCTACTTGAAACTCGTTATTTAAAACACCAGAGTCTCTAAAAGAATTAATTATTCCTTGCACTAGATATCTTTGAACCCTGCAATCGAACGCTTTGTAAACATCTTGTAAAGGACACCAAATTATGTCAAAAGAACATTGATTTTCGTTGTCAATACTCGGGTCTTCAATTGAAGTCCAAGCTTGAGTGTTAATAATCGTTGCTAAAAAGCTCATCAATTCTACATCTGAAATATCGGCAGGTAATTGAATATCTTGAAGAATTTGGTTTCCCATGCTATAACCTGTTTTTATTAAAGCATCTATAACTACTTCTTGACCCTCCTTTCCTAGTCTCTTTTCAGTTTCCTTTAAGATATTGATAACTGCCATTGACATGAATAATCCAAATTGTAATAAAGATGTAGGATCAAAGTCATCGCGAGGTAAAACATTGATTCTAAATCGATTTAACGCTTCTTTAAACGGTTCACCAAGTTTAGTTTGGTTCCATATTGGTTCTTTACGATTACCTCCCTTTAAAATTCCTTTTTTTTCCACTTTACAAAACACCTTAAAAGTTTAGTCTTCTTATATTAAAAATACGAGTCGATTTGTAATTAATATAATTGCATGTGACTTAAAAACCTAAATTTATTTTTATGGTGAGAGAAAATTGAAGAAATTAGTATTATTACGCCACGGAGAGAGCGAGTGGAACAAACTAAATAGGTTTTCAGGCTGGACCGACGTTGATCTTTCGAGCCAAGGGATTTTAGAAGCTCATAAGGCAGGAGAACTATTGAAAGAAAATGGCTTTACCTTTGATATTGCTTTTACTTCAGTACTCAAAAGAGGGATAAGAACGCTGTGGATTGTTTTGGACGAATTAGATTTATTATGGATACCAGTATTTAAATCGTGGAGGTTGAACGAGAGACATTATGGTGCGCTACAAGGGTATTATAAAGCTAAAATGGCGGCCGAATTGGGGGAAGAACAAGTACTGGTATGGCGTAGAAGTTACGATGTTCCACCACCACCTCTTAAAACTACTGATCCAAGATACCCTGGAACCGATATACGCTATAAGGGTTTAGATTCTAAAGATATTCCCTTATCGGAATGTTTAAAAAATACGGTAGAACGGTTCTTACCATATTGGCACGAAACTATCGCCCCAACAATTAAAGATGGAAAAAAAATATTAATATCTGCTCATGGTAATAGTTTACGCGCTCTTGTGAAGTATTTAGATGGCGTTTCTGAGGAAGAAATCGTTAATTTGAACATTCCTACCGGGATTCCGTTAATATATGAGTTAGATGACGACCTTAAACCGATTAATCATTATTACTTAGGTGATCCAGAAGCATTAAAGCAAGCAATTGAAGCGGTTGAAAATCAAGGAAAAGCAGAATAATAAAACTCTCTATGGAGTTCATTTCAAGTTTTTTTTATATTATTATTTCTTTTTTCCCTAGTCATAGTGGCTTCGTGTCCGATTATCCAAGACATCAGCACACAAATAAGTATCCACTCTGTTAGGTGAGATTGTTCTAAAGCTAGCCCTGGGTAAAATGTATTTATTGCTGTAAAAGTGATAAATAGAAGAAAAAACAACGCTACTATAAATCCTGTAGAAGCTTGCAGCTTAGAAATTCCTTGAGTCATCCATTCGGAAACACTGTACAAAATACAATAAGCAAACCCTCCTAAGAAAAAAAAACCTGCTGAAACATTGTGTAAATCTTGCGTTAATGTATATGGAAAGACTCCAACAAAAAAAGTGCCAATTGAAGATAACACTCCTGGAATAAACGAAATATAGATAAGAAACGATTTAACCTTTTTCCTTCTTAAGAACGCACTCAGATTGAGGAAAAAACAGATCATCAACGGTCCTGATATCATTGTTCCTACATTAAATATAATTCCAGCTCCATTTGGACCCCCTCCTAAATGGCTTAAATAGTGGGTAAGGAAACTGAATGATGGATCATTTAAAGCGTATATTATCACTGAGGTCATAATGGTAATAATGGGTACGAGAATTCCAATAACTCTTAAATAATGTCGATTAATTCGCTTAGATAGAAGGTCGTATTTTTCGAAAAGAATGGTAAATCACTTATGCACGATCCAATTTTATATGTTTAATTAATAATAGAACTCTTAATTAAGTCTTAGCATTACTTAAAAGTATATTTTATATCCAAAAAAAAGATCATCTCAAGAGAAATAATTAGAAACCGTTATTTTAGTTAATGCAAGGAAAGAGTTTAATAAGATACTTAGATATTTGTTTAACAATTCTAAATTGCGTACTGAAAGAAATTAATAAGTTCATTAGCATTATGGAAAAGCATATTTTAATTGATAACCCCGCGGTTTCAAATATCGTTTTTTATCCTCGAAAAACAGTAATTCCAAATAATTTGGGACCAGATACAGAAATTCTTAAGTTTCATATTGGAGATGATGTAATCATTGGTGGATTTTTCTATAAAAACAATGTGAATTTGCCAACGATTTTATTATTTCATGGGAACGGAGAAGTAGCTTTAGATTATCGGTTAATTGCAAGATTGTTTTATAAATGTGATGTAAATTTAGCAGTAGTCGATTTTCGAGGATATGGTTTTAGTACAGGAGAGCCGTATTATACGAGCTTAATTTCTGATGCGATGCCTATTTTTACGGCGTTTAATGAATGGATGGATGAGCACCATTTGTTAAATTCCCTATTTATTCAAGGAAGATCACTAGGAAGTATTTGCGCCGCAGAAATCGGGGCACATAATCCACCTAACTTGCGCGGGATAATATTTGAAAGTGGATTTGCCAGTGCCTACAACATGATGACAAATTTATTTCGAGTAAGTAGTCCGTATTTAACCCCGGAATCATTAGATGATTATTCTAACGACACGAGAGTCAAAAAATTCACGATGTCAACGCTAATCATCCATGGTACGATGGATTGGATAATTCCTCTTACAGAAGCTCACTTACTTTACAATAATTTACCTAATAGTATTGATAAGAAATTGATCATAATTGAAGGAGCAGGTCACAATAATATCCTTACTTTCGAAGAGGAATATTTTATTCCACTATCAGACTTCATTAACCTAAATAAATAAAGAATTTTGATTTCTTTTAACAAGTTATTAATTGACGTATGAGTAAGATTTATATAATAAAGCATATAGCTTATTTTAAGGAAATTCTAAATATAATTATTAATTGAATTAGAAATTACTCTAAATTTTTGAAGAGAGTGTAAAGAAGTTATGAAGGAAGAAATCTCAAAACTGTTAAAATTAACATTCTTAATCCATTTTTTTGTTTCGATAATCTTTGGACTACTTTTTATGGTTTTAGTTGAACTCTATGTAGGAGTTGTTGGTTGGCCTTATCTAGACCCTATTACAGGTCGCGTTTTAGGAGCAACACTCTTAGGATTGGCTGCAGGTTCGCTACTAGCTTGGAGAGAAACCAAATGGGTAGGCGTTAAAATCGTGGTACAAATTGAAATAGTTTGGCTCATGTTAGGCACAGGTGTTCACATCTTCTCTATCTTTGTATTTCCATCTCTCCCATTTATGATTTGGGTTCAAGCAGCTATCTTAATATTTTTCTTAGGAGCTTTTCTTTGGTTTTACTACGATCAAGAATGGGCTAAATAGTCCTAATTAAAGTAATCTTCAATTTTTTTCTTTTTTTCTTTTTAAGCGATTTTCGACGACCAACTGAATTTAAGATTGGAAAAACTATAGTTTTAAATGTAACTCTGCCGAATATAAGAATTAACCTAAAAATTAAAATTAAAAATAAAGTGAACAATACTGTCAAAAGAAGTTGGTGAAAGAAGACATTCAAGACTCAATATGGCTTCTTATGGATTCGGAAACTTTATGAACGAATTTGTCGCAATGGCTTTTGGAACATACGCCTTTTTTTTTTACGAGATTGAACTTGGTTTAAATGTATGGCTTGTTACTGCTGGTTTCTTTTTGTATGCGGTATATAACGCAATTAACGACCCACTTGTCGGGTATTTAACAAATAAACCCTTTAAGTTTACTAAAAAATGGGGAAGAAGATTTCCTTGGATTTTAATAGGAGGTATTCCATTTGTTATAAGTTATATTCTAATTTTTACACCCCCCACTTTAAATCCCGTCTCAGATGCTTGGTTATTGTTTCTCTGGCTGGTTTTTACTACGTGTTTGTTTGACACATTTGCTTCAGTTTTCTGGGTTAATTTTTCGGCACTTTTTGCCGATAAATTTCGATCTGTTAAAGAACGTCGAACTGCTACAGGGTTACAAATACCAATAGGTCTCGTCGGAGTTGCCCTCGGAGCTATTATACCGCCTATTTTTCTGACGGAAGGAATAGTTTCAACTTATGTAATACAAGCGGGGGCTGTTATAATTGTAGGACTAATAGCTCTAGGTGCTGCAATCCCCGGAGTAAGAGATGATCAGGACGCTGTTGATAGGTATTTAGAAACGCATAAAGCAAGAGAAAAGGGACTATCATTTTTTAAATCGTTAGCATCTGCCTTGAAACAGAAAAGTTTTCTAGCTTTTATTATTTCATACACTTTATATCGTACTTTAGTACAATCTATGACAGCTTCCGTTCCATATGTCGCAATAAATTTAGTAGGAATGACTGATGATGCAGCGATTCTAATATTTGCTGGTTTTCTCATTGGTGCTCTAGTATCCACTCCAATTTGGGTAATAATAGCTCATAAAACAAATGATAACAAAAAAGTTATGGTGCTTTGTGGATTGCTTATGGGAATTTTCACTATCCCCTTGATTTTTCTTGAAAACTATATAGCAATAGTCATTGCCCTATTAATTTGGGGCTTATCAATAGGGGGATATTGGGCCATGATCGCACCTGTATTAGCTGATGTTATAGATGAATCTGTGGTTAAACTTAAAAAGCGGCAAGAAGGAGTTTATGCAGGATTTCAACAATTTTTTGGTCGATTAGCAATCCTTTTTCAAGCCGTAAGTTTTGGGTTAGCCCACACATTTGCTAATTTTCCACTTGGATTTGCTGCAGATCCCTTTAGCGCTTCAGCGAAAGTTGCTATCCATATTCATTTAGCTGTTGTACCAATGATTTGTATCTTGATTGGTACGTTAGTATTTTGGAAATGGTACGATTTAACGCCCGATAGAGTAGCAGAAAATCAAAAGAAAATCATAGAGTTGAATCTATAAAACATTATAAGGACAAATTAAAGAGTAGATAACACGCTCTCTATTTCTTTTTTTATTTTGAAAATTAAATTATAAAAGAATTATGTTTTAAATTCGCTAAGTAATAATCTTTGAAATTCTTCATCTTTATCCCGAAACGGAATATTTTCATTTCCAGAATAGATGTCGATTGTTTTTATATGGTTAAATAACTCTTTAAATGAGATAATAAAATCAGATAAATTAGAATCGAATAAAAAAGAATAATCGTGAAGCTTATTTTTAGATGTATTTGAACTCATTTTATTTCTTATTTCTTTTTTACTTTAATATCATTCGACAAAATTTTAAATCGTAAGACACGACAAATTTAGTGAATTGAGATAAATTTTACAAAGCATAAAAATTATCAAATTTATTCACTGAAAATTAACTCTTGCTTTAGGATATGCTTGATTTTAAGAGCATCTTGCTCCTTCAATTGATCTTCCTTTGTTTCTACCGTAAAAACATCTATTGGGTAGTTTTTTTTATACACGTTAAGAAAGAGTAAAATTAAGCTCGTGAGATTTTTAAAACTTTCTTCGATATTTCGGTTTGTGCACAGTTTTAACAAAAGTTCCGATAAAAGGGCAAATTTATTTTTTTGGACTTGACTTTCGTTTGGCATCTCTGCGAAATTATTGATCTTATCGAAAATGATTTGGTGCTCTTTATTCCAGTTGTTTAAAATTTTAATTTCCAATTTATTATAGAAGTAAATTTTATTGGATAATCTAT
>JAGXOB010000044.1:8827-11730 GCA_019894735.1 Promethearchaeota archaeon
GCATAAAATACCTTTAGCAACGAGTATTACTTTACCTCCTACAGCGATAAAGTATTTACCACTCTTTTCTTCAGCTTTCAATAAAAGTAATGATTCTCTACCTATTTCGTATCCTTGTTCAACGCGAATTTCAATCGCTTTATTGCCAAAATATTCGTGTTTTACTAGATATGCTGCTAAACAACCGTTGGCAGATCCTGTGGCGGGATCCTCTGGTACACCATAGAAATCAGCAAAGAACCTTACATTTAAATCGTTTTTTTTATCGTACGGTTCAGGACAAAAGACTAAGATCGTTTTAGCTTGAGTATTTTCAATCAACGAGTGGTATTTTTCTTTGTTTATTTTTACCCGTTTTATTGCATCTAGGGATTTTAAAGGAACAATGATAGTGGGAACACCGGTTGAAACACCTTGAATCTTAAATCTTCCGTCAATATCGCTTTCTTTTATGCTTAAAACATCAGCGACTAAATCTGGAGCGAAAAATCCATTAAAAGTCGGTTCTTTTTGCTCCATCCATGTTTCTTCTAAAAATTCTCCTTTATATTTAAATAAGATGGGAATTTGGCCAATTTTTAGATTTAGAGTCATGGTTTTAGCCTTCCCTTTCATAAATTCTTGTTGAAAGACGAACGCAGTCCCAATTGTAGGATGACCCGCAAATGGTAATTCTACTTTAGGAGTAAAAATTCTTACCTTGGTATTTTCAATTGAGGTGATAAACGTAGTTTCAGAATAATTCATTTCCCTAGCAATGCGCTGCATTTCGTCATCAGTTAACGTATCACCACTAACAACTACAGCGAGCTGATTTCCGGAGTATTTATATTCTGCAAAAACATCAACGATATAAAAAGGAATTCCTTCAGATTTTACATCAACCATAATATTAATCACGGATTTCTAGTGTAATTCTATATTTTCTGTCTTATAAAATAATAATAAGTTTTAATATATTTTTAGGCTACATTACATAATAAATGTTATTAATAAAAATTCGTTATTATTAGAATTATTTCCTTTAGAGTTTAATATGAAGAACAGCTCTGAAAAATTTAATAAAGACATGCAAAATCATCAGTCTCGGAAGAAATTTGTAGCGAAATTTAATTTAAAAGAGTTCGGTGGAGCACTAGGTGATTGGGGTACTCTAATTCCATTTATTATAGGATATATTTCAATAGTAGGATTAAATCCTGCTGGTGTGTTTTTGTGTTTAGGAATTACCAACATCATTTTAGGGATCAAATTTAATTTACCTTTACCTGTCCAACCTCAAAAAACCATAGGCACGATAGCAATATCACAAGCTTGGAGTCCTAATTTGGTTATTTCAACAGGTTTTGGTACGGGAGTAATTTGGGCTCTTTTAGGATTTACGAAATTTTTAGAAAAAATAGTAAGAAAAGTCCCTCAGACAGCAGTTCGCGGAATACAATTAGGATTAGGATTAATTTTAGGTTGGACTGCCATCCAACTAATAAGTCCTGATATCGTACTAGGGATCATTTCACTTTCAGTGATTATTTTATCTCTTAAATTCAAAAAAATACCCTCTTCTATAGTCTTAGTTGTGTTAGGGATAATTCTAATTGTATTGAATCAGTCTATATCTTTGTCTGATATTGAGTTTAAGTTGCCAATTTTTGACTTTCATATTCCGCGATGGGACAATATTTTATGGGGTATGGTAGTCGCAGGTTTAGCTCAACTATTTCTAACTTTAACTAACGTCATGATTGCCACAGTAAGTCTTATTAAGGAACTATTTCCTGAAAAAGAGGAAGATGTTTCAGCTAGCGATCTCGCTCTGAATATGGGATTAATGAATATTTTCACTCCATTTTTAGGTGGCATTCCTTTATGTCACGGATCGGGAGGTTTAGCTTCCCAATATGCTTTTGGAGCGAGAACAGGCGGTTCTATGATCTTAGAAGGACTTTTAGAGATTTTTCTAGGATTATTTCTATCAGAGACATTATTATCGATTTTTACCGCATTCCCTAAAGCGATATTAGGAGCAATGCTTTTTTATACTGCTTTCCTATTGGCAAAAATATCTTTTAAAGACTACAGTTTAAAAACTCTGCCGATCATCGTAACTTCGGCAATTCTGTGCTTAATCTTTAATATAACGATAGGATTTGTAGTTGGTTTAGGTATGTATTTCATTCTTATACTAGTTGAAAAGAAACTTAAAAATTCTAAAGAACGAGATTTAATTTTAAAGTAAAAGCCTATAAGTAATAAAAAAATAGAAATTTTTTATAAATACATGTTTAGTTTATCCAAATCTTTTTGGATTACTAACCTTTTTCTCTCTTTTTCTTCTTTATCACCATAACCTTGTTGGTCTTCTTTAAGGCTAGTTAAATCTTCGTCGTAAGCCTTTTCTACCATCATACCATATTTCATCGAGAAAGCCACCAACTCAGGAATTACAGTAATCATGCTCTTGAAGCTAAAAATCTCGCTTAAACGGCTTAAAATCTTTATCATATCCTCGAATGGGTTAACATTTATGTTTGGGTTATCCATTATATCCATAATTCGTTTAAACAACACTTCGTAGAATATATTTAGTTCTTCTTCATTTAAACCATAGCCATTTTCTTCTTCTCCTTCTTCTTCTTCTCCCATTATTTTCTCTCTAAATTTAATTATTTTTAATTTTAAGTTTTTATTAAGTAATAATTAAAGGATGTTTTTTTAAATTTTTATCTTAATTTTAAAATATTTAGATGGAATTCTACTCTCAATTTATTCGAAAAAAGTAGCGTCGTGCTTTTTTAAACTATCTGTAAGGACCAAACAGAGCTTCTTTAAGACGGTTGTATCGATTTTATCCAATGTGTCGTTTGGAGTATGCATATAATCGTAAGCTTCTACCTCCCCTATTC
>JAGXOB010000044.1:11827-16595 GCA_019894735.1 Promethearchaeota archaeon
CGTTAAGACGGTTGTATCGATTTTATCCAATGTGTCGTTTGGAGTATGCATATAATCGTAAGCTTCTACCTCCCCTATTCCATATCCTTGAATACCTTTACTTCCTAGAAAACCTCCATCGGAATGAGTGCCGAAAACTCTGTTGGTAACGTAGTGATTAATCCTAAGATTTCTTGTGTTGTTTAAAATAAATTTATCAATATCTTGGGCATTTGTGCCTTCTTTTCCTCCAGGATATAAATACACATGTTTTGCTATGGATTCAAAATTAAATGCTATTGATTTTTTTGGATCGTAATTCTTTAGATTATTGTAAAAATTCCTAACGCCCATTGTTCCGCATTCTTCAGCTCCAGTGAATAAAAACCAAACATCGTAATTATATAATCTATTTTTAGGATCTGAGTAGAAATTTAATAGTTCTAAATTGCACGCGATACCTGAAGCGTTATCAACAGCACCTTGAGAACGATTATCAGTAACATTTAGAACTATCAATATCGAAGCTAAAAAGTTCAACACTAGAGGACATCCCGCTATTACATAAAATATTAATTCGAATCCTATGTAAGATAAGAATTTGAAGGATAGAGCGACTAATAGAATAATTGAAGTTCCAATCCATAGTTTAATCACCCTTATCCGGTTTTGAATCTTAAATCTTTGTCCCTTAGAATCTAAATGACTGATAAATAAAACTATTCTGCCTTTATCCTTAATTTTATCTGATATGGAGTTTACCCTAACGATAAGGTTTTGCGAATTGAATTTTTTGATAAATTGGATTCTTTCTGGTTTTCTTGTTAACATATAAGATGAAATTAATATGCTACTTAATATGATTACGAAAATCGCAATAAGGATGGGATGAAGTTTCAAGTAAAAAGATAAATATACTAACGAACCCGATGAAAATGCTATTTTCGGATATATTCTAGAATAAAAAGAACTGAAGGTAAAAGTTTGAACTTCAAAATTCAAATTCAATTTTTCTACTTCTTTTTTCAATTGGTTAAAAGCTTTAAGCTCAAATTTTGTTCCAGATAAGCGAGGAAATGCAAATTTTGTAAGATGTTTTTTAATTCTGTTCTCTTCAATCATTATGATCTTTAGCTACGATTCACACTCTTGCTTCTTATTATAATGTATTTAATGTAAAATAAGTTACTAAATACTCTAACTTGAATTATAATAGTTAAGAGGGATCTCTTCCTTCTAAAATGTATTAGAAAAAGAAATCAAATGTTTCATACTTCAAATAAACCTAAAGTTCTTGCATTAGAAGTTTTTTATATTTTTCTTTACTATCATTGATGGCTTCTTTCTCAATATCAGTAGAATCTGATTTTTTAAAAAATTCAGAAAATGGAATAACAACTTTAGAGAGATCAAATTGATATTCTAATTCGATTTCGTATATTTCTTCTAATCTCTCACGAATGGCATTTCTAATTTTTTCAGTGCTCATTTCAGATTACTTCCTTACTTTTTATCAAATTAATCTTTTGTTCTCATGTTTCGGTAACTTCTGAGAACTTCTTCGAACTCTATTTTCATTAGCGCTCTGTAAATGGGATGGCGATTGTTAAATCGTATAGATTCCTCTCCGGAATATATATCCGTTTGATTAAGAAATAGTTTATTTGGATTAATAATTTCCCTTTCAATTTTTATCTGCTTTAGCATTTTTATCACATTCCTAATATGATAGTCCTATTCTTTTTTAGTGATCAAACCGTCTTTATAGATTAAATTTAACCCTAACTCTAGTAGCGCCTTCCTATGTCCAAATATTACTCTCTGAAGAGTTCTTTGGTTAATATCAATTATTGATGCTAATTCGCTGACATTAATACTATTTATAGTTTCGAATAGATCAGGTAATTGTTTAATTACTTCTTTATCTAAATCTTGTAACTCTTCTTTTATTGACAATCCTTTCGTTTCGGCTAAGACTTGTCTTCTTATACCTGCTAAATCGATATCCCATGTTTTCATAATGCGATCGGAATTTTGATTTATCCACTCTTTTATCATTTGGTTTATAACAGATGCTTTTTTTCTCGCAATAACTCCTTCTAGTGCTTCAATTATTTTAAAATCGATATCCTCTAGATTGACAGTGATTCGTTTATTTTTCTCATCTTCAGTGTTTTCAGATGTCATTTTGATATTACTTATTAATGTCGATATTTTTCGGAAGTTAATTCATAAGAAAAAATACCAGTATTTAAACGTTTTCAAAAATTGCATCAAAGTGATGCGAAGTGATGCATCATCTTTAAATAAGATTAGTGTTATTCATATATTATCAAAGTAGTATATCGATATTTCTTTGAAAAAAATATATAAGCTAAGGTTGCGTGTGTGAAATGTTAGAATTATATACCCCTGATTATGAATTATTAAACACGAAAGATAGAATAACTATTGATTTAATCAAAGATGGAGAAGAATTTTTAAAGCAGTTTGACATCGATCAAGATTTTTTACTCGACACAGTCTCGTTAATATACAGATATCTAAGAATTAAAGATAAAGTACCTCATAATTTGTATAAATTTTATATTGCGGCATATTATATAGTTACAAGGCATCCCTTTGCGTTTCCTGCCCACCAAACTAAAAAGGATTTCTGTTCAAAGTTTAATTTAGAAATTAGTTCGTTAGAATATTGTGTTGACAAAATCGCATCAAGTTTTGGTTATATTAAAATTCTAGACGATATGAACTTCCCGTATTTTATTGACCCTAAGCGAGACTTAAGTTTAGAGATAATCAAAAATATAGTAAAATCCAAAATCGAAGCTGCTATGATGAAATTCTTATTGTATAGTAGACCAGTTAATTCGCAAATATTAACAGAAGAACTAGTAAGCGATATAGTTTTTGAACATAAAGCTTTTCCTGAAGAATTATTCCGCCAGTTGTACGATATCGTTTCTAAGCTTGTCGAAGCAGAGTTCACCGAACACAACCAGTATGTAATGCTTCAGCAAAAATATTTTATTTAATTATTTTATTATTCTTTTTTTAAGATTATTAAATTTGAGGGTTCATAATTCTTATAATTAGTTTTTCAAGTTTTCTTATTTAAGAAGGGTTTAGGTATCCAACTACTTTAATAATTTTTCCATCAATAGTGGGATGATTGTAACCAGTTCGATATGTATCCAATAATTATCATTAAAATTATTAATACTGTAATACAACAACATTCTAATCTTTTCTGTGACTCATCACTCATTTCTATTCTAGCTCTTGAAAGTTAATTTTCATATCTCTAAAATATGTGTATATTTAGTCTGAGCTCACTAATATACCTGGGGACTTTTTATATAGAATTATACAGAAAATATAGTGTTAGTGATTTAAAAACTTTAAATAGATAAGTTGGTTTGGATTTTCATCTTGTTTTGTTCCATATTTGTGGAATGGAAAGGTGTTTGAGAAGTAATAATTCATAGAATCGATGTTTGAGGTGTAATTATTTTCCCAATCGTTGAGAGCCAAGACAATGTTTAAAAATTGCTTTTGGAAATTAAATGGGACTGAATACTCCTCAAAATAAAGAAATGGCGATATAGTAGAAGGTTCGTTCCTAGATAGCCATCTATCTTCTGAAATTTTGGAATAAATAACTTTTCCTGACTTATCGAATCTGGAGCATAAACGATTTGACGTGAGAACTATTCCTAATAAATTAGGATCGAATTCTTCTTTTTTCCTAACATTGTAATGCAACTTACATAAGACAAAAACATTATCCTTTACTTTAATAGCAAATTTATCGTTTCTAAAGATGAAAACGATGGGGAGAATTAAACTTATTAACAAATAGACGAAAAAAGAATTTTGGAATAAAACGCTCCAGAAAGTGTTATTAAATTGAATAAGTCTAGTATCAATATAAAATAATATTGCAATAGAGACTGCTGTCAGAACCATAAATAAACCGACACTCTCAATTTTTTTAATAAATTCAAATCCCGCATATTTAGTTTCTTGTTCGATATATTTGATTAGAGAAGGTGTAAATTTAACTTGACTCAATCGAACAAAATATACTATTAAGAAAATGCAAGTGCTAAAAAGCGTCCAACTCAAAGTTAAATTCAAGGGAAACACATTTCCTTCAATGCTAAAGCTCTCCGTACTTAATAAGCCGTTAAAGAAATTATTCTCGATATAGGGTAAATAACCGTAGATTAAATAAGTGAGTGCTATTGATAGAACGATAGTGATATATACTATTGATTTCAACGCTTTTTTAATATATTCTGATCTTATAGTTTTTACAGAATCTTTAAGACCTTGTTCATCCTCGAAATTCAGGTCTACTACGTCTTTCAGAGAATTCCTCATCTTTCTTCACTCCATTTCTTAGCTTGCTCTACTTCCTCTTGAGGAGATTTCCAATATTTCTGCACTATCTCCCTAAATATGTTTAAATCTGGATTGTCTTCTTCGTTTAATTTAACGATATGAAACTTTTCGGTTTTTTCCTCAACCATAATATATTTAGCATCTTTTAGATATTTAAAGGCAGAATTTAACTTCTCTAGCCTATCTATATTCAAGCAGTTTTTAACATCTGTTTTGTTTACTACTTTATCTGGTCCTGTTAGTTTTGCTACTGCCATTAATACTTGAGCACCTCTCATAGTTCCAATTGTTGCAAGTTTATCGAAAATTATACTCATACTTTTTAATAGTTTGTCAATATCGTTGTAAAAATCTATTTTTGTGTGTCCTGTAAGCTTTAAAT
>JAGXOB010000044.1:16605-16898 GCA_019894735.1 Promethearchaeota archaeon
CGATTGAGACATAGTTAATTATAGATACCATATTAGGGTATATATATCTTTTTATTTTAAAGGTAAGCTCTGAACTAGTGGATAACATTACCGTAGGTTGTTGATGGAATACAGGTTTTTTGTAATAGGGTTTAAATTAACTGAAATATATAAACTGGAACAAAAAATGTTTATAAATGTTTATAAAATATCTGATTCTTGATGAAAAAGGTTTAGCTGGATTGAAATTAACCAATAAAATTTTTTTTTGAATTAGATAGGTTGACTCCTGTCGCCAAGACCTAATTATAAGG
>JAGXOB010000045.1 GCA_019894735.1 Promethearchaeota archaeon
GGCTGGAGAGATGATCCCGAATGGCAAAAAGCCCGCGATTATTTTGAAAAAGCGTGGTCAGGTTCGTTAACTAATTTAAAAGAAAAACTAAGCAGTAAAACAACTTAATTAATTGTATTCTTAACATTTAAATTTAAACTAAGTTTTATCGTCGACATTTATAAGAGTAGTTTACTTATACTAGCATTAGGTTGAAAACTCATGTCTGAAAAAATGTTAAAAGAACTTGATATAGATAGCTTTAGAAAAGCATTCAGCAAGTACACTATAGAAGCTTTTCTAAAACTTCCAAAATTGGAGAAACCACGGATATTAGACGTTGGTTGTGGTTCGGGAGTTCCCACCATGGAATTAGCAAAATTAAGTGATGGTGAAATAATAGGGATCGATATCGATCAAAAAAAGTTAGACAGATTAAATAAAAAGATTGAGGAAGAAGGCTTAACTGGTAGAGTAAAGGCTATGAATTGTTCCTTATTAGATATCACATTTCCAGGCAATAGCTTTGATATTATATGGGCAGAGGGTTCAATAACAACTCTAGGGGTTGAGAAAAGTCTAAAAAGATGGAATAGACTTCTTAAACCCAACGGTTTCTTAGTTGTTCACGACGAAATTAAACACTTCTTCAAACAGCGCAGCAAGATTTCTAGTTTTGGATATAAATTTGTTGAATACTTTTCTTTACCTGAGGAAGCTTGGTGGGAAGAATATTATAGTCCACTAGAGATCAAAGTTAAAGAATTATTTAAAAAATATGAAAATGATCCGGATGATCTTGAGGTGTTAAAAAAACATCAAAACGAGATAGACATAGTCAAAGCTAGTCCAAAAAGCTTTCAATCAGTCTTTTGCATTATGCAAAAATTAGGATGAGTAAGAAAAGAAATTAGAATTGTTTATTTCAAATAATCCAGAGCGGCAAGTGCGAAAATTTTAGTAGTATTGATTAAATCTTCGATATTAACGAATTCGTCTTGGGCGTGGTAATTATTATCTCCTATCATAGGTCCAATAACTAAAGTTTCAATCCCTTTTCTTTTAAAGTGATGGGCGTCAGTTGAAGCTATAAACAGCTTGAAATCGCGTTCTTCGTTATAAAGAGTGCTGAAAGCTTTTTTCACGCTAGTGGCAAATTCAGTGTTAATATCTGCTATTAATGGTTCTACAAAAACGGGCGCTTGAACGATTAGATCTAGTCCAGGGTTCTCCTTTTTGTAGTTATCAGCAAAGGTTAAAATTTTTGCTTTTATGGCCTTTAAATCCATCTCAGGAATTATATTAATTAAACAATGCAAATTACAGTTATCTGGGACAGAAGAATGTGAGACTCCACCATCGATTTTCGTAATAGTAACAGAACCTATTTTAGAGGGCATACCAGGGGCTATAGAGTATTTGGTTTCTGTTTTCTCTAACTCTCCTTGTAAATCCATCAAAAAATTCACGATTGGGACCATCTTATGAATCGCATTTATCCCTGAATATCGGTTTCGGTTTGGAAGATTTAAATCGGGATAAGCCATATTATGGCGACGAATTCCCTTTATGGTGAAGCTAACTTGAAGGGTTCCTCCTACATAGGCTATTGGATAATTACGAGGGCCGTCTCCAACTAAACAAGCATCCCCTTTTACAATTTCATCACTAACGATATATTCGGCACCCCCAATTCCCGCGATTTCCTCGTTAACAACGGCAGTTATAACTAATTTACCGTTTAGCTCTATTCCCGCATCCAATAATGCTTTTGCAGCGAAAATTTCAGCGGCTACACATGATTTATCGTCACATGCTCCTCTACCATAGATTTTATTCTCAATTATTTCGCCAGAATGAGGATCTTTTGTCCATCCATCAAATGTTTCAACCGTATCCATGTGAGCATTAAAAATTAAAGTTTTCCCGCCTTCTTTGCCCATCTCGCCTATAACATTGTTTCTTTTAACTTTATTCTCTATCCCAAACTCTTCCATTTTCGTAGCTACAAATTTCGAAATAGGTCTATATTTTCCCGGGGGAATTTCGGATGGAATTTGGACGATTTGCTGCAGGAATGTTACTAACTCATCTTTCAATTCATCAATTTTTTGGAGCACAATTTTTTCTTTATCTTCCATATTAAAAACTCAAAATCTGCTATATTATATTGTTTGCTGTTAAGAAATATAAAACTATAAAATTAAAAAACTAACAACCACATAATTACTTATCTTTTTAATTAAAAAGAAATCGAATTAATAATAATAAAGTGATATTAAATGGCAAAACGAGTTGCAATTAACGGATTTGGTAGAATAGGTCGATTATTCTTTAGAGCAGTTTACGATAATTTCTGGAATGATATTGATATTGTATCAATCAACGATCTTTTTGAACCAAAATATTTAGCATATGCTTTAAAATACGATTCTGTCTTTGGAAGATTCAAAGGAAAAGTAGAAGCTACTGAAAATTCATTGATAATTGATGGTAAAGAGATTCCTATTACTGCTGAGAGAGATCCTGCAAATTTGCCCCATGCTAGTAATAATATTGATGTTGCTGCAGAATGTACAGGGCGATTTGTTAACAGGGAAGGTGCTAGCAAACATTTAACTGCAGGCGCAAAAAGAGTATTAATAAGTGCTCCAGCTACAGATCCAGATTTCACAGTTGTATTAGGATGTAATGACGACAAGCTTACTAATGACCATAAAATTATTTCGAATGCCTCCTGCACGACTAACTGTTTAGCTCCTGTTGTTAAAGTTTTAAATGATAATTTTAAGATTAAGTATGGATTGATGACAACCATCCACTCTTATACCAATGATCAAAGTACAGGAGATATCGCAAGAGCAGGAAGTTCCGATAAGATGATTCGTGGAAGAGCTGCCGCTCAAAATATGATTCCTACCTCTACTGGTGCTGCTAAGGCAATAGGATTAGTTTTTCCAGAACTAAAAGGAAAATTAGATGGTATGGCCATAAGAGTTCCTACAATTAATGGGAGCGTAGTTGATTTAAAAGTAGTAGTAGAGAACAGATGTAGTGCTGCAGATATAAATGCTAAGATGAAAGAAGCTTCAGATAACAGTTTAAAGGGTATTTTAGATTATACAGACGACCCTATTGTAAGTAGTGACATCATAGGGAATCCTCATAGTTCAATATTCAACGGACTTTGGACAAAGGTTGTTGAAGATGAGGTGTTTATTTTAAGCTGGTATGATAACGAGTGGGGCTTCTCAAATCGTATGGCTGAACTAATTGTTAAAAAGTTATAAATCTTAAACTTAATATTTTTTTTTATTTTTTTCAAAACTAATTAATTAATATCTATATGAATCTAACATGTTCTGAAGCGTAAAGAATTCTTTAATCTGAAGAAAAGTAAAATTTATTTTCAATGAAAATAGTCCTATGACTAATATAATACTGAAATTTGTAATTTTATCCTATCCTATTTATGATTGAAAATTTTATTTTTTCCTTGATACTCCTTCCGGCTTTAATTTTTGTTGCCAGGGTTGCTGATGTGACTTTAGGAACATTAAGAATTGTTTTCATTTCTCAAGGAAGGCGAAAATTAGCACCTTTAGTAGGTTTTTTTGAAATATTAATTTGGTTAGTAGCAATGGGACAGATTTTCAGTAATTTAACAAACTTCATTTACTATATTGCTTATGCGGGAGGATTTGCAATGGGTAATTACATCGGATTAATTGTTGAAAATAAAATTTCCTTGGGTTTATTAAGCCTTCAATTAATTATTCGGGAGAATCCTGAGACTTTGATTAATTTATTAAAAGATCGCGGTTATAGTTTGACAACTATGACTGCTGAGGGTACAAAAGGATTCGTGAAGATAGTTTATTTGGTTATAAAGCGGAAAATTCTCCCCAAAACTCTTGAAATGATTAGAACAAATAATCCGAAAGCATTTATTTCTATAGAGCAAGTAAAATCCGTAAGTGGAGGGAATTTTCCTCAAGTGAAGAGATGGGATATTTTAAAAAGAAAGAAGATAAAGTAAACTTTATATAAAGAAATTTGGGTTTCTAGTTTCATTTCGATTTTTTGCATTTGATTTGTTAATTGCATTGAGAAAGTCTTCCTTTGAGACTATTTCTGATTCTCTACGTATTGCAAACATCCCTGCCTCAGTGCAAATTGCTTTAATATCCACACCGCTTTTACCTTCTGTTAGATTTACCAAGTGATTAATATCAATATCTTCCATATTAATACCTCTCAAGTGAACTCTAAAAATTTGTTCTCTTCCTATTTTATCGGGCATTGGGAATTCAATAATTCTATCAAATCTTCCCGCTCTTAATAAAGCAGGATCTAAAATATCTACTCGGTTTGTAGCTGCAATAAATTTTACATCACCACGTTGATCAAATCCATCCAATTCACTCAATAATTGCATTAAGGTTCTATTTACTTCGTGATCTCCAGATGTAGCGTCTTCCATCCTTACCGCCCCTATTGCATCTATTTCATCAATAAATATTATGCTAGGACTTAATTTTTTAGCTAACTCAAAGATATCCCTTACACAACGAGCACCCTCTCCGATAAATTTTTGGACAAGTTCAGTAGCAACTACCTTAATAAATGTTGCATTGGTTTCGTTAGCTACTGCCCTAGCTAATAGAGTTTTACCTGTTCCAGGAGGACCATAGAATAAAGCACCTTTTGGAGCCTCTATTCCAATTTTAATAAAAATCTCCGGTTTCAGCAATGGTAATTCAACAGATTCTCTCACTTCTTGAATTTGATTTTCCAATCCTCCAATATCAGAGTAAGAAACTCCTGTGGTTTTTCCCTCCACTACCATATTCTTGATATATGGCTCAATATTCTGAGGTAAAGCTTCCACAACACTAAAATTTCTTTGATTAAGTGCAACCTGCTGACCTGGAGATAATTCTTGATTTGTTAATCTATTACTAGAGTTAACAATGTATGTCGCTCCAGAATTAATTCTAACTATCACCCGTCTGGTTAATTCATCAAGCATGTCCTCTACTTCTCCGGTGATTAAAGGAGACTCACTTAGAGAGTCTATTTCTTTTTTTAAAGATTTTATCTCATTTTCATTCTTTGAGATATCAGATTTTAAATGTAAAATAATATTCTGATACTCTTTTATACGGGCTTCTAAATGGAGCAAATATTTTTCTAAATAGCGCGTATCCTCATCTTCTTCCTTCCGTTTCCGTTCCACGTCTATTGAATTCATTTTAGCTCATATTAAATCTTAATTCTGCTGATTTTAAAATTTTATTTATCATTTCTTCATACTCTATTCCGGCATATTTTGCCATCTTTGCAAGATGACCATCCCAGCACCAACCAGGATTTGGATTAACTTCAAGTAATTTAGGATTACCTTCGGCATCTAAACGCCAATCGAATCTAACGTAATCTCTACATTCTAGTCTTTCAAATAATTTTAAGGAGGAAATTTCTATTGTTTGGATTACATCTTCTGGAAGGACAGCAAGTTTTGATTTTATATTCCAATATGGAGATTCGGGTATCCACTTTGCCTCATATCCACAAATTTTAGGAAATTCTGGAGGAATACATGAATAATCCTCCTCATTTATTGGAAGTATTATATAATCATTAGGAGGATTTCCAATAATTCCTAAAGTTAAGTCCTTCCCCGGTAAAAATTGCTCTATTAATATCGGGTGATTATATCCGAAAGATTCTCGAATTTCTGTTATTGCATTAAGAAGTTCCTCACCATTATTCACAACGCTATTCTTAGTAATTCCAAAACTACTATCGCCGAAGTTTGGTTTTACAATAGCAGGAAAAAACAAAGGTAAATCGATTATACGATCTCCTGGTTTTACGAAAATAGCTTCAGGAACTGGAATTTCTAATTCTTTAGCAATACCTCTTATCAGAGATTTATCGTAACAAAATGCTAGACATTGGGGTCCCGAACCAGTGTAATTAATTTTAAGAATATCCAAAAGTGCTGGTAGGTGCAATTCATTTCGAGCTTCATTATAATACCCTTCATCACATAAATTGAAAACATAGTCTATTTTACCTTTTAATTTTGTTAAATCGTTGATTAAAGAATCGTGGTTATTTAAATAAATGAAATTATAACCGTCGGTTTCTTTTAATGCGGATTTTAACTGATCAATGGTATAAAAATCATCTTCATCAAATTCATTTAATGGTTTCAACATATCAGGCTTTGATGGATCACCAAAAATAACTGCGACATTTTTTACAATATTTTGAGGTTTTATTTTTGTTTTAGACCAGTCTTTCTTCACCGTAGAAGTGACTATAATTCTCCGTTCCATCATCCCTAAATCTTGATTTCTTTGAGAGTTTGGGGTAATTGTGCCATGGAATTCGATATTAGAAAAACCTGCTTTGGTCAAAAGATTTTTGATTTTTTCTTCAGAATACAATCTTTCAGCATAAAACTGATCAACTAATACTCCTTTATTAACATGGGTGATAACTTCTCGTGAAATCAGTCTTTGCTCATCTGTAGAAATTGCTCTTTCTCGACATACAAAATATTCTTTGTCAATCCACTCCCATGATCTTGGTTGAAAATTTTCCCTCACATAAGAGCCATCAGTTAAATCAATTAATAATCTACCCCATGGCTTTAGGATTCTGTAAACTTCTTTTAAAACTTTAAGATCGTCATTAATAGTCTCAAAGTATCCGAAACTGTTTCCCAAAATTAACATTCTATCAAAATTATCATTCTGATAATGTAATTTTCGTGCATCTCCTTCTCTAAATTTTAAATTTAGTCCTTTTTTTCTTGCATTAGATTTAGCTTTTTGAATTAAATATCTTGAACGATCTAAACCTTCAACTTTATCAAATCCTTTTGAGGCAAGCTCGATTGAATGCCGTCCTTGTCCACAACAAAGATCAAGAATTCGTTGTTCAGGTTTTAATTCAAGAATTGTTGAGAAAAAATCTACTTCTGTTTGGGTTATGTTCTGATCTTCTACTACATCTGCATCTGTTTTTAAGTAAAATGCGTTAAAAATTTTTTTCCACCAGTCTTTTTTAACATATGCTTCTAACTCAATAACTGGTCCTATACAGGTATTTTTTCTTTCTTTTTTTCTTTCAACTGGATTTGTAGGAATTGGCATTTCTAGGTAATTTTAGTTTTTTTTTTTCTCTAAATTTTTTATTACTGAATTTGTTTATAATAAGAATTAAATGTGCAAAAATGTAGAATTTTGAATTAAATTCGATAAGGAAATTACCCGAACAAATCGTGAGGTTCAATTATTTTGTACTTTTATAGTTTTAATTTCTATTAAATCTGAAATGACATAAAAGTGACCTTATTAATAAATGTTTGGTATTTCAATCCTTAAATATATTAAAAACTAAATATCATTTTGAAGATACCCCTCTATAATTTGAATCCCTATAATTTATGAAGGTTCTTTATAGAGCTCATATGAATTTAGTTTAAGTAAATTTTATGCATGATAGATGTTCCAAAAAGAATTTCCCGTGGAAATTGGGTTGCAATCACCTATCCTAAGTAAATATCCTGTCTGTGATACTCCTATAAATAATAAAGTGACTTTCTGAAAGAATATAGATCAGAATTAAAAAATTATTTAAAAAATAATTTTATTTACATCATTTTTTTTTCTTTATATTATGAATTATTTACAAACATCCCCAGAAAAACTTAACAGATTCGGGAGAAGTTAGAATTTGTTCATCTGCAGAGAGAAAAATATAAGAATTGCTAACTTCGTAAAGATATCCACATCTCCCTACTGCTTCGTCAGTATTTATTTTGCTAACAAAATAACTATGAACATAACTAGCGCCTCTGAAACTTTCATGCCACGTAAGTTCATACGTAATGTTTCCTAAGTCTCCCAAAGTCATAATAACATCCATAGCAGTAATTACATCGTTCTGGAAGGTTTCATTTCTCAAATTATGTGGAATAACTGTTACATTATAGAATTCTTCGCTAAAACTGTGTCCAGATATGTTAACTCTTGGAATAATTATCGTATTATTGTTAAAAGCATAACGGGAAACTTCTTCGGTGAAAAGTGAAAAAGCAGCGTTAATATACGATTCGCTTTCATGGTACATTACAATGCGCGTTCCTGGTTTCCAAGGATAATGGTCCATTCTAACCACATTATTTTCTATACTACCACCACTGTAATAGATATGATACCACCAATTATCAGAATTTCCATTTATAGAATTAATTACAAAAGTATCCATACTATTATTGAAGTGGGAACTTAAACTAATCTCACCTGTTGAATTAAGATGCACAAGAATGTCATATGCGGAAAACGATCCATTTTGAAAAAGATCTGGACGAACGCTCTCAATCTCGTTTGGTTCAAACTCATAAAAATTTCCTCCAATACTGATTCCAGAATCCCCTAATCCAGGAGGAAGATCTATAAAGATTACCACGAGTGTTAAAGAAGGAATAAGGAAAACCAGAGAAAGATTAATACTCCAGTGATTCAATTTCTTTCTAGTAAGATAAAATCTCGCACCTATTCCAACATGAACTATCATAAATATGGAGAGTAGTATATCAAAATCTACATGTAGAGTAAATGGTAAAAAATTTACTATGAATGGAAAAGAAATAGGATTTACAGGAGGGTAATATGACAGACCAGAAAGACTTATTAGAAACGCCATGACAATTATACCCCACTTAGTTATCTTTTGAAATAACCGTAAAGTGATAGTACTAGAGGTGTTATCTTTTTTAAGAGCAGTTATAATGCGACTCCATCTGAAGTTTAAATAACGAATCGAAAAAGTAAAATGCACAATTAACGCTCCTGGAAAAATCCAACCAGTTATCAGATGCAGAAAAAGAAATAAGTCGTAATCTGGAAACCATCTCCTCGTTGCAGCATAGCCTAAGAAGATCGTTATGAATGAAAATAGAGTTATTAACCATGAAGTAACTCGGTGTATTTTTAAACCATCAATCCACATCTTAACCTTCCTTTTAGAGAAGAAAAATGAGAGAACTTTTTAAAATTTCTTATAATGTTTTAAACATAAATTTTTCTCAATTTTTTCATCTTGTTTAATATTTTAAAAAACCGGAAGTCTTAAAGATTATTTAAATCCTTGTTGATTTTTAAGTTTGAACATCTGAAGGGTTAAGGGTTGAGTAAAATTGCAATCAGAAGAAAGTAAGATTAAATTTTACGACAAATTAAAAGATTACAACGGTCAGATTTATACAGGGATGAAAATAGGGGGCACCCATAAGTGGCACTATAATAATGGTAAATGGCTTGAAACAAAAGTTGCCCCAGATCAATGGACTTTCAATTTTCAAAGTATAAAAACCCGATTTCAATCAGCACCTATGAATTCAGGTGCTAAACTAAACACAAAATATCATTGGTATATGATCGCAGATCAAATTGCTTCGAAGCTCGATGCTAACTCATATTTAACTAATATGAAAGGTATTAAATTTAAAATTGGTCATAAAAGACCGAATTGGAAAACTTTCAGCTATAATTACCCGGAACAAGAATCTTACAAAGACCGTATTATTAAAATATTGGAGAAAACTTTGGAAAATTTAAAAAATGAAAAGATAGGAATAGGAAAATTTACATTTTAGGATTAGTTTTTAATGAAATTTAGTTGGTATACGAAAAAATTTCCAAATCCTTCTAAAAAATCTAATCCTGCCGTTGTTGCCCATTTTTTCTCGGTTTTTCTTAAAGGATAATCAGGATCAATAAATAATTCGCATAATGATACAATTCCTCCTGGTTTAAGGATTCTTTTGAATTCTCTTAAGGCATGAACAGGATCAGGTATTTCTGGTAGACAAGTAACAGCAAAGATTCTATCAACGCTTTCGTTTTCGAAAGAAAGTTTATGGACATCATCAATTTTTGGAATAATATTTGAAATTTTCTCAGCCTTTACTCTTTGCTTTAATCTTTTGATTATATATTCTTGAATATCAATTGCATAGACTTTCCCATTAGGCAGCAGTTTTTCTGCTACAGCTTTAGTATAACTTCCCTTTCCGGGTCCAACTTCGACAACAATCATTCCTGGTTTGAGGTCCATATTATTTGCAATGCTCTTAGGTTTTTGAATAAATTTCCGCCTCCAAGCATTATCTATTAAACGAGTGGCAAAAGCAGGTATAGGAAATTTATGTATTTTCCTAATTATTCTTACTATTACTAACAAGAAAAACAAGAAACACAAAAATACAATTAGTATTATATAAAATGCTACTCCGATAATAGATTCCCAGTTATCCATTTTGTATTATCTCTAGATTGATAGTAAAAAAATAACTTTCTTTATTCATTAAATTTTACTAGGTAACTCAAAACAGAAAAAAATTTAACAAATTCTAGCTATTCATATTCATGGATTTAGACTTAGCCAAAGAAATAAAACTTGAGGATCAAGCCTTATTTAAGAGTTATTTTGAAAAATACCCCCCTCAAACATCTGAGTTTACTTTTACGAACTTATATATGTGGAGGAATTTTTATAGTTTTAATTTTATGGAGTGGAAAGAACACTTATTACTCTTCTCACGTAACATTTTTGAGAGTAGGAAAATCCCTGCATCAGGAAATAAAAAAGCTCTCTATTTTTTCCCTCCGGTAGGACCTAATCCTTCAGACATCATCATATCTCTTTTTGAAGATTTAAAAGATGCAGAATTCCATAGAGTTCCTGAACAAATTTCCGAAAATGTGAGGAATCACATTAAGTTTTCTTCTTTAGATATCGATATATTGGAAGATAGAGACAATTGGGACTATGTTTACGAGTTAGAAAACCTTAAGAACTTACCAGGAAATCAATACCGCCAAAATAGGAGGTGGTTAAACAAATTTTTAGAAAGTTATGATTATGATTTCAAAGTTTTAACTGAGAACGAAGTAGAGTTGTGTAAAAAACTACAGCTCGAGTGGTGTGTTCTAAGACGGTGTGAAGATGACGAAGAGCTAAAGGAAGAGGAACAAGCAATTTACGACGCGTTAGATAATTTTACAGCTTTAGGTTTTCAAGGGGCAGTAATCTGTGTTGATGATAAATGTGCTGCTTACACATTCGGAGAAATGTTAAACCCACAAACTCTAGTAATTCACGTAGAAAAAGCTCATATGGATTACGAAGGAGCCTATCAAGCAATAGGTAATTTATTTCTAAAAAATATTGTTAAAGATGTTATTTACATTAACCGAGAGCAAGATTTAGGCGTTCCTGGGCTAAGGAGGGCAAAAGAATCGTATAAACCCATTCGAATGGAAAAAAAGAGCATAGTCTATCGAAAAACATAGAAAACAGTAATTGGTTTTATGAAAGTTTAAATACCTTCTTTAAATTGGTGAAATTAGGTAGAAATAATTAATATATTTGAATTTACATATAATACTAAAATAAATCAAAATTAATGTGAGTTATAATGTCAGATGAAGAAAATTATAATAAGCAAGGAAAGGCGGATAAAGTAGGAAATCTAACTGGAAAAACTACTACTCACACAGTTCAAGTTCAATTTTCTGACCCTACAATAGAACGAAATGCGTATTTTGTAATCTACGGAGAAAAAGACGAAGAAGGAAAGAGAGCTGAGTACATGTTAAATATTAAATCCATGTGGTCTGAGGCGAAAGGAATGCTTGCAGACTTACAGGTTTGTGGAGAGAGACCAAAAAGACCGTTCGATATAGGAGCGGAAGTTTATCGAGCAAGCAAGCTTCAAATTACCACTTTATTAGGAATATCCAATCCACCTGAAGAATCTGTTTCTATTGGGAAATTAATTGGTTATGAATTTGATGTGAATTTATTAGTTAAGAACTTTGGGAGAATTTTTATTACCGGAAAATCCGGATCAGGAAAGAGTTACACGATGGGCGTACTCTGCGAAGAATTTATGAAAAAGGGTATTCCTCTGGTAATCCTTGACAGACATGGCGAATACGGGAGTCTAAAAGTAAAAGCAGGAGAAGATGAAGGAGCTGAAGGAGTTAAAGAAGAAAGCGAATTTGTGAGTAGTATTATTGAGTACTCTGATATAAGCGTAAATAAAGGAGGAGATATCGATGTAGAATACTTGTTTTCGCTAGACGCTACCGATATTGTTGCTCCAAATTTATGTTCAATTGTAAACATGAGAGGTATGGATTTAAACGTACAAGAAATGATTGCGGGGAAGCTTCTGAAGAAATTATATCAAGCTAGTACGGGTAGGAGAATTGCTCCGTTTTACTTATTGCTTGACGAAGCTCATTTATTTGCCGGAAAGAAACAAAGCGAGACGTGTGAAATTGTAAAATTATTCTCACAAGAGGGTCGCAAGTTCGGTGCTAATTTAATCATCGGCACCCAAAGACCTCAGTTACTAGACACAACTATAAGAGCACAAGCAGGAAGTTGGGTCGTCCATAACTTAACCGATATTCGAGATATTGAAGTTACCATTTCAAGCGCAGAGGATTTAACACGGAGTAACAAAACAGATATTCAAGGGTTAGATAAAGGTGAATCGATCTTATGCGGGGAAGCAATTAAAGGAATACCTCTATTTGTAAAAATACGCAAAAGGACAACAGCTCATGGTGGAATCGGTTTTAATCCGCTTGATTATCTTTCAAAAAATACAGTAGAAGAACTTCAAAAGCGTAAGCAAAAGATCCTAGGAGAAAAAAGCGCTAACGAATTAGAAACGGGAAAAACTATTTTTGAAGAAATTACTGCGCCAAAGACTTCCGTAGAATATTTAGACCAGATTGCGTTCTTAAAAGTTAGAATAAAGGAGTTGGAAGACGAAATAGGAATGCTAAAAGAAAGGATAATAGATATTGAAGAAGGAGAGGAAGGTTCATTATCAATAGATAACATTACTGGTGACGATGCGATTGAAGACCTACAAACAGAATTGAAAGTGTGGAGGGAAAAATATAAGTATCTTAAAGAAAATATGGAAAATCCAGACTCCGCTTTGTCTTCAGGAGAGGGGAATACTGAATTGATTCTTGAGCTTCAAAACAGAGCAATTGAATTGGACGCTCAAGTAAAGAAATTTAAGTCTCAGTACACTGATGCACTTCTTTTAGCAGAAAAGGCAATTAACGAATTAAAAAAGCGAAAAGGATAGTACCTATAACTAACTTCTTACTTTATAATTAAAACACTACAATTCTTTTCTATTTTCATATTTACACTTAGATTATTAAGATAAGTTAAGAAATCATTAATTTTAATTTAGATACCTCAAATTATTACTTATTGTTATTATATCAAATGAAAAACAAGTGTTATTATGGATATAAAAAGTATTAAATCTCTCCAAGAAGAATTATCTACTCTTATTGGAGTATCTGGTCACGAGGACGATGTTAGTAGTTTTATTTTGAATTTAATTGAGAGAGAGAATCTAGCTGATAAAGCTTGGATTGACCCTCTAGGAAATGTTCTTGCAATAAAAAAGGGGACAAATGGGGAAGACAGAATTTTATTAGATGCCCACATAGACGAAATAGGGTTTATGGTTTCTCATATTGAAAAGAGCGGATTTTTAAGATTTGTTCCAATTGGAGGTTGGGATAAAAGAATTTTATTAGGTCAATCTGTCGTGGTTCGCTCTAATCTTGGAGAGAGATTTCACGGAATTATTGGCTCAAAACCCCCCCATCTTACATCATTAAACGAAAGAAAGAAGATTGTAGAAATTTCCGATATGTATATTGACATAGGAATGAATTCAATAGATGAGGTTAAGAATAATAATATAACCATAGGAACAACTGGCACACTCTTTTCTCAGTTTTTAGACTTTCCAAATAATATGGTTCGCGGTAAAGCTTTTGATGATCGTACTGGAGTTAACGTACTCATTCAGATTTTAAGACTACTCAAGGAAAATTTATCGTTTAAAGGAACAGTATTATTTAATTTTGCAGTCCAAGAAGAAGTAGGAGGGAGAGGAGCGATCACTGGAGCTTTTAAACTCGAGCCTACAATTGCTATTGCTATAGAAAATACCACAGCTGCTGATGTTCCAGGTATAAGAGACGCAGAAATCCCAGCATATATAGGAAAAGGTCCTGCAATTACAGTCGCAGATATATCAATTATATGTAGTCCAAAAGTTAACGAAAGGCTTGTGAAAAACGCTGAACTTGACAATATTCCATACCAATTTAAGAAACCTATGTATGGAGGAACCGACGCGGGCAAGATTCATATTACTCGTGCGGGTGTGCCCAGTACTGTGGTTTCAGTACCTTGTAGGTATATTCATTCTCCGACATCGCTATTAAAATTAGATGATATTCTTAAGACTGTTCATATTATTGACGCGTTCATACGAAATAAAGCTGATGTCTAAGGAAAAAAGAAAATAAAAAATTATTTTAATTTTTATCTTTGTTTTGGAGGTTTAATCTTATATGCTATAATTGCAGATCCAACTGACATTACTCCCATCACTATAAAAAGTATTAAGTAGCTTCCAAAAATGCTAACGAATAGGTTTACACCAACAGCACCAATAAATCCTGCGACACCGTAAGCTGTAAAAACAATTCCATAGTTAGGACCTAGATTTTTTGAACCAAATAGATCAGCTGTAGCAGTAGGAAATAAGCTGAAATTCCCACCAAAACAAAAGTAGATTGCGCACGTGATTATAAGGAAATACGCTTCGTTCATATTCGTCGTGAAATATATAAACATCAATATCGCTTGGGTAGAGAACATAATCAACATCGATTTCTTATAGGTTATCATATCTGCCAGTTTACCCCAAACTATTCTGCCCAGTCCGTTTAACAAAGCAGCTAAGCTACCAATTAGCACGAAATCACTGGTTCCTATAGCATAGATGAAGTTGTCTCCAACATCGACAGACTTTGCGAATGCAGCGTACGATCCGATTACCATTAAACCAGACATCGCGCTTAACGCAAAGGCTGTCCAAAGCATCCAAAATTGTGGTAGTTTCACAGTTTGACCTCTTTCAAATTCTAACCCAGATGTCCCACTTTCTACAGAAGGAGGTGGAGGTGTCCATCCATCAGGTTTCCATCCTTCAGGAGGGTTGCTAAGAGTAAAAGCACCAACGATTATTAGTACGAGGTAGATAATACCCAAAACAATAAACATTACGGGGATATTTTGAGTAATTGTTGAAACGAAGCTTGGATCCGTTGTCTCTAGGTTTGTTGGATTAACTAAAGCTTTTATTACGTAATTGAACACAAATGCCCCAGCTCCAAAACCCGCTACAGCAATTCCGTTAATAAAACCTTTTTTATCAGGAAACCATTTGCCCGCAGAAGCGATGGGACATACATACCCAAACCCTATACCTGCTCCAAAGATGAATCCATAAGTAATTAAAAGACCAATAAAATTAGTCATAAATGCAGATGATATTACTCCAATTCCAATTAAAATTCCACCCACGATTGCGATCTTCTTTGGACCGTATTTCTGTTGCAATTTACCGGCAAAAATCATAGTAACTGCAAAGGATAACAATCCAACACCAAAAATATATACGGTAACTTCTCTCATTTCGTTCAAGAAGGGAGAGACAAAGATGGTAATAGTTCCCCAAGAGTAGATTGTACCTAGCGCCAATTGTATAAGAATTGCTCCAATTACAACTATCCATCGATTTCTTACTTTTTGTTCAGTCGACATTTTATATCAAGATAAGTATTTTATTATGTTTAGAAGTTATGTGAAAGTTAAAAACATTTCATTAATAAAATATTAAGGATTCTAACCGTAATTTACTATAACCAGGTTAAGAATCATTCAAGAAAATGGATTAAATTCATATAATACATCATCTTCAAAGTTTAATAAGATACCAGAGTTTAACTCCTTTAAACTTATTCGCTCTGTATTTTTTATCAAAAATTCCTCGTCAGATAAACCTTTACTATACCAATGTTTTAGTAATCCAACTCGGTTTAATTTATTTTTGCTTAGGACATTAGTAATAAAATTGATCCAATTGTTAATTTCAATATCCTTCTCAACTGGAGTCAAATTATCATGACCTTTAGGTTTTTTATTATTAATTTTTTCTAAAATCCAAAGATGGATTTGCTCATCTGTCCATCTTTTCTTTCTTAATTCTCTTATTTTTTGTGATTTTAGTATTTTGTTATACTCAGGTGTTATACTTCGAGAACCCAAGGAAGTATTACAATCACAATAACTTTTTGTGGCCCTTAAATATATCTCATCTGGTCTAAGTTGGGATGTAATATTTGTATTTTTAAGTATAGAGAAGGCCATATCAAACTTTCCGAGAATAGGTTTAAGAGAATCAAGTTTCGTGTCTTTTGGGAGTGTTGCTGTAATATAATAACACATGAAGTCTAAACTTTTATTTTTATTAGTTAATATTCAATGAATAAATTTTTAGGTTTTTCTGCTGATCATAGTAATTTATTGGTACTTATTATTAGTTTCCAAATCATTTCAAAAAAAATTGAATAAGAATCCATTATTTGAAATTCGCTTTATCTTTTTTTCCGTAATTTATTTTACCTAATTAATTAATTTTAAAGAAGAGTTTTTATATAATTTGGAGTCTGAATATTAAACTATGAATACTTCAAATTTATCAAAAAAAAGAGTAGTATTAATTTTCATTTTTCTCGCTATTTTCACAATCGGAACGGTGTTTATG
>JAGXOB010000046.1 GCA_019894735.1 Promethearchaeota archaeon
CTACATCGACTATTTTAAAAGTTGAAATTACCAAATCGTTTTTACATAAAACAGTGGGTAGAAAACTATTGAAAGTAGTATTTCAAAACGAAGATATGGAAGAAGACGCAGCTGCGTGGTGGGTAACTTATTTAGATAAGTGGATTGAAGAACTCAATAATATCAAAAACCAGTGACTTTTTATAGTTTAAAAACGAGAAATCGCCACTGGGGCCGAATTTATTTAGAAACATTGATTATAAGTTCTCTATGAGTGACGCTAAAGAAAAACCGTATGATCTTCTGATTCCTAATTTTTTCTATCGAAAAAAAGAATGTTATGGTTGTGATTTAAAACGACATAGACTTTTTTTGAAAGAATCTCATAATTTTGTAGAGTTATTCTGTAAAGATTGTAGAAATAAACTCTTAATAGAATGATTTAAGCAATCAGATAAATAATTAAAAAAAAAAGTAATTGAAGATTTTTATTTAATTACACTTCTTTTAGCATTGAAGGAATGATGCTCCTAAAATTAATGGTATCAACTAATCCTTCGTTTTCATCCAAAGATTTTACAATATTTACCACAGCAATGTCAGCTCCGTTGAAGTAAGCTTTTCTTACCGAATCTTGGTTCAATCCCCCTGCAACGGAAATTAAAACGCCGTATTTTGAACGTACTTTATTTATATCCTTGTATCTAATAATACTTCGGGGGTTAGCCTCTTCGTCTCTGCCCTTATGTATTACCACAGCTTTTGGTTTATACTTCAAAGGCATTAATTTTTTCAAAGGATTTTCTTGTCCAAGCATATCGATCATAGACAAAATTCCAAATTGCTCACAGACTTCGTTAAAAAAATCCAGGGTTTCCCCAGGAGCTGTTCCTGCAGCGGTAACTGCATTTACTCCCACAGAGTAGGCTAATTGAACTTCCTCGTTTGCACCATCGGTCACTTTCAAATCAGCAACAACTAAGCCACGCCAAAGCCTTCTGATCAACCTAATCCCTGCAATCCCTTCTCGCTTAATGTAAGGCGTGCCAGCCTCAATAATTAAGCGCGGATCGTATGGAATCTGTGGTAGAATCCTAAGAACATCTGCAGCTGAATGATTAAACGCGATCTGAATGTATCTTTGATTATCCATAAAACTCTTACTCATTCATGAACCCCCCTCAATTATGTAAACTTCTTAAGAATACTACCGATATCAGATGGCATGAAAATTACTATCTTTTCCGAAGGGTCTTGAGAAATGTCTCTTATTGTCTGAAGTGTTCTAAGTTGCATTGCACCAGGTTGAGAAGCCATCATTGATGCTGCTTCCGATAAATTTTTAGCTGAAGCAAGTTCTCCTTCACTCGCAATAATAGCTGCTCTTTTTTCTCGTTCTGCTTCTGCTTGTTTAGCCATAGCTCTCTTCATTTCAGCAGGTAATTCTATTTCTTGTATCTTGATGCTTTTAATATCGATACCCCACTCGTTCGTTTCTTGATCAACAAGTTCTCGAATATCAGAGGCGATTTTATCCCGTTCGGTTAATACACTATCAAGTTCCATATTACCAACAACATCCCTTAAAGCGGCTTGGGTATACTGTCTTACAGCAAAAGCGTAGTTTTCGATTTTAATAATTGCATCGGACGGCTTTTCGACCTTGAAGTAAACTACAGTATTTGCTAGTACAGGAATATTATCCCTCGTAATTACTTCTTGCCGTGGAATGTCAGCAGTTACAATTCTCAGATCGACCTTCCTAGACTTTTCAAGAATAGGGAGTACATACACTACACCTGGTCCTATAGTTCGTTTATATTTACCGAGTCGGAATATTATTAGCCTTTCATATTCCAATATCACCTTTATCCCCGCAAGTAGGAAACAAGCCAAAAAAATTATGACGACGACTACAACGGGTAATATTATAAATAACAGATTAAATCCTTGAAATATCACATTTCATCCTCTTTTAAAATTTGTAAAGTTATGGTATATATAGAAAAATGGGATATTTAAATGTATTTGATGATAAAACCTAATTTAGGGAAGGAATGCTAACTTTTTTATATCTTAGTTTGAATATATTATTTTGCTTAGAAGAAAAACGAGCTTAAGCATAACTTTTTTAAGTTGAATTTGGTAGTATATCTCAGATAATGAATTTTACTTGAAAAGATGAACATGCTGCTAAATTTGTTCCAGTTCGATATTTTTGGCTTTATAAGTGGTTTTGTTATCATAGTTTTTGTCATCGCAATTATTTTTTTCATTATCGTCATATTAGTCGTATACAAACTTCTCCATAGTAATGTTGATAATATCGAGAAAAAACATGTGAAAGTTACAAATATTCCTGTTGAAAATATCAGCAACAAATCGAAGAATATATCAATGGATAAATTAAGCACAAAAGAAATTCTTAGCGCTTGCAAGTATTGCGGTGAAAAAGTGGAAGAAAACGCAACTTTTTGCCCATATTGCGGATCTAATTTGTCTGTCTAAGTTAATAGAAGAGCTTAAATTTCCCCCTTAAATTTTACATTACCTATTATTTGGGATACCTTTATATAACTGGAATAGATCTTTTTTTTATATATCTAATGAATCCTTCCAAAATGGAAAACAAATTCAATATCTGTCCTAGATGTAAAAGCACCAAAATAATCGATATGGGCGAAACAATTGAATGCCCAGATTGCAGATTAGAATTTGAAAAAACGGATATTAATACTCTCGAATCTAATCAAATTTTAGCTATTTCAGAAAAGCTCGAATTTGTAAGAAGTATTAAGAATAATCAGAGTAAAAACTAATTTTTTCTAATAAAATATTCTTAGTGGTTAAAGGGTCGGATAGGCATTTTGTACTTATAGATTAAATATAAAAATTCTATTAAGAATGATGTATTTTGTTATTTAGAGTTGAAAATTAGAATTTTACAATTTTTAAAAATAATATTTGAAATATTATGACAACTACCAAAAACGCATTAAGCTCTGAGTCTGTGGTAGAATTCTCCCCAGGTAAAGATCCATATGTAAAATCTAGAAGTAAAGGGGCCACGAGATGGATTTTGGCACATATTTTTCACGGTACGAACCGATTGTTTATAATAATAATAATCTTTGCTATTATTATTGCTGCAAACTTATCCTCTATAGTTTATATTATAATAGGTGACGCAATATCGGTATTGTTGAGTGGTATAACGACATTATTAGGAAATTATATTCTAATCATACTACTAATTGGAATAGGCGGTCCATTATTAAGAATTTTGAGTCGAATGTTAGTAGAAATTTTAGCACAGAGGATAGAAAGAGATGCCCGTAAAGAATTCTTTTCAAACCTATTAGGAAAAAGCCAATCATTTCACGATCGGCAAAAAATAGGAGAACTAATGGTAAGAGTTACAGATGATGTACGAATGCTGAATTTCTTAATCAGTCCCGCCTTATCGCTAGTTATAGAATCATTCACTTTTTTATTTATTCCTATTATTTATATAATTCTAAATTACCCTCTTCAATTAATTATCGAGCCTATTATTTTTTCAATATCGTTTCTGTTCTTGGTAAGATCTTATTCCCGTAACATTGGACCAGTGACTAATGAATTAAGAACTAATTTTGGCTTATTGACTGCTACTTTAAGCGAGACATTATCAGGTATCGAAGTAGTAAAAGCAACAGTCCAGGAAGAAAAAGAGATGAAAAAATATTATACCCATGCGAAAAATTATAAAGACGCGTTTATAGAACGAGGCAAACTTGAAGCAAAGTATTTCCCAATTTTAGTATTAGCATTAATAATAACTGCAGGTTTTATGCATTGTATTGTGTTATTCAATTTTGGGTTGATAGATATTGGTCAAATTATTGCGTTCTTAGGAATATTAGGATTACTCCGTTTTCCTACGAATATTTCTATGTTTGTGTTCTCTATTTTTCGATTAGCTGGATCAAGTGCTGTTAGATTACTTGAATTAATGAATAAAAAAACTGAGATTGACGAAAATAAGGAAGGCAAAGAAAAAGTATTCAACGGAAATATTATCTTTGAGAATGTCGATTTTATTTACCCTGATAGTAAGACGCCCGTCTTAAGAAATATCTCGTTTGAAGTAAAACCAGGTCAGACAGTTGCTATAGTTGGAACAACAGGATCTGGTAAAACTACACTTACAAAATTAATATCCCGATTGTACGATGTAACTAATGGTCGAATTCTAATTGATGGAAACGACATCCGTGACTATGCGTTACATTCTTTAAGAGATCAAATCTCGTATATTGAACAAGATGTCTTCTTATTTTCAACAACAATTTTTGATAATATCTCTTTTGGCCGGATAAGTTCATTGGAACAAGTGGTTAATGTAGCTCAACAAGCACAAGCTCACGATTTTATCACAGAGTTACCTGATGAGTATCAATCTGAGGTAGGAGAAAGAGGTGTTCAGCTTAGTGGAGGTGAACGGCAGAGAATTGCAATAGCTCGAGCATTTTTATCAAATCCCCGAATTCTTATATTGGACGACTCAACATCAGCAATAGATTCTAACACAGAAGATAAAATTCAGTTCGCTATAAAAAATATACTAAAAAATAGAACTACTTTTTTAATAACTCACAGGTTATCGCAAATAAGATGGGCTGATCTAATTGTAGTTTTAAAAAACGGAGAAATAGCGGCTAAAGGTACCCATGAAGAACTTTTAAAAACATCTGCAGAATACCGTAAAATTTTTGTAAAGAAGTTTGATATCGAGGAAGAACAATTACTAAGAGAGGTTAAAGCTTAGATGTGGGTAGGACTAGAAGCAGAAGAATACGATCGAACATACAGCGACAAAATGTTGCTTAAGCGCATAGTATCGTTTTTTGCTCCATATAGGCGCTTAATGTTTGTGGTTATTATTTTCCTCATAATATCCTCACTCACTATGGCTTTTCAACCGATTGTAATCTCTCTGATAATAACAAATTTGGAAACTACTCCAGATGTTCTGTATGTAATTTCTTTAATTGGTATTATCTTCCTATTTAATATTTCGGGTTGGGTATTTAATTATATAAGACAGTTATATTCAAGCCGAGTTGTGGGAAATGTGGTATTAGATATTAGAAAAGCTGCTCATCAATCTGTTGTTAACCACGATTTGTCATTTTTTGATCGTAATCCAATTGGAAAGGTCGTATCAAGAATTAATACGGACTCGAGAGATTTTGGAGAAACAGTTTCATTAGCAATTGAAGTGATATCATCCCTTGTTGTGCTAATTTTATTAACGATTGTAATGTTTAGCGTAGATGTTATTTTAACTTTTGTTCTTTTGATATCTTTTCCTTTGTTTTTATTAGCTGCACTTAACTTTCGGAAATTTGCGCGAAAATTGACTCTTCTCGGTCAACGAGCTTTAGCATCAGTAAATGCATTTACAAAGGAAACATTCTCCGGGATACAAATTACTAAGACTTTTAGAAGAGAGAAAAATGTTTACGAAAATTTCCTGCAAGTAAATAATCAATCTTATAGAGTTAATTTAAGAAGAGCTTTCTTATTAAATTCGATTTTTCCTACCCTTGGCCTAATTCAGGGAGCTGTTACCACTCTACTAATTTTTATAGGTAGCAACGCAGTAATAGAAGGGATAGTTGGGGTAGGACAATTAGTTCTTTTTATACAAAGTATAAATCTATTATTTTTCCCTCTACTCACCATAGCATCCTTTTGGCCAATGTTTCAAACCGGTATGGCCGCTTCGGAAAGAATCTTTGCTATAATTGATACTCTCCCATTAGTCGTTCAATCTGATAACATTAAGGCTCCCAAATTAAAAGGAGAAATAGAATTTAAAAATTTAACATTTCAATACGATAAGAATAAATTAGTTTTTGATAAATTCTCACTTAAAGTTAACCCGGGAGAATCGATCGCACTTGTTGGACATACGGGTGCAGGAAAATCGAGCATTGCTAAATTAATTGCACGTTTTTACGAATTTCAAGGTGGAGATATATTAGTTGATGGTAAAAGTATAAAAGATTACGATCTTACCGAATATAGAAAGCATATCGGTATTATCCCACAGACTCCGTTCTTATGGGCTGACACTGTTGAAAATAACGTCAAATATGGATCCGAATTTGCAACAAAAGAGGATGTTATAAAAGCTTTAGAAATTAGTGGGGGATCTGAATGGACTAAGAGCTTACCTGACGGTTTAGAGACAAATGTTAGAGAAAGAGGATCCCTACTTTCAATGGGACAACGTCAACTCGTTGTTTTCGCCCGAGTATTGCTAGAGAATCCATCAATCCTTATTTTAGACGAAGCGACCGCTTCAGTGGACCCCTTTACTGAAACTCAAATTCAAGATGCTTTAGAAAAAACTATTAAAGGGCGATCGTCAATTATTATTGCCCATCGCTTATGGACCGTAAGAAAAGTTGATAGAATTATTGTTCTAGATCACGGTAAAATTGTTGAAGAAGGAAATCACGAGGAATTAATGAAACGTGGAGGAACATACGCTAATCTATATAATACTTATTTCCGGCATCAATCCTTAGAATACATTGAAAAAATGGGCAATGTGAAGAATTAAATTCAAAGCTCATCAACAAAATGATGTAAGAATACCTTTTTTTTCTTTTAGTAAAAAAAAGAGAAAAAAAAAATTATAAACGTGTTATATATCTATTTCGCTCCCATTCAGACACTACTAGTCTATATGCGTCGTTTTCTTCTAATTTCGCATAATAAAAGTTTTTGAATGGTTGTTCCCCGAAGATTTCTTTCATAAGTTCCGAATTTTTAAATTCTTTTAGCGCTTCCATTAAACTTCCGGGGAGAGCGTTAATACCTTCTTTCTCCATTTCTTTTGTAGTTAGATTATATACATTTCTATCAGTAGGTTCGTAGAGTTCAATATCATCAGATAAAATACCATACAAACCAGTACTCAAAAGAACAGCAAATTGTAGATATGGATTACCAGCTGGATCTGGACAACGAATCTCACACCGAGCAGAACTCGGTTTTCCATGAAAGTCAGGTACCCTAATCAATGGCGATCTATTACGAAAACCCCATGCAATATAGACGGGAGCCTCGTATCCTGGCACTAATCTCTTATATGAATTTGGCCAGCTACTTAAAACAGCACACATAGCTTTAGCGTGGTGCAACTGACCTGCGATCCATTTTTTCATCAGTAGCGATACATGATCCGAATTTGTTTCATCGTAAAACAAATTTTTTCCATCTTTCCAAAGGCTTTGATGACAGTGCATTCCAGAACCATTTATCCCATCAAACGGTTTAGGCATGAATGTTGCTGTCATGTTATTCTGAGCAGCGACTATTTTTATAATTGTTTTTATCGTAATTGTATTGTCCGCGCTTTGGACTGCTTTGTCGTAACGGAAATCAATTTCGTGCTGACCAAAAGCTACCTCGTGATGTAAGGCTTCAATTTCTATTCCCATTTTATCGCAGTATTCAGCAATCGTGTAGCGCATGCGTTCGTTAATATCATAGGGGTCGTAGTCAAAATACCCTCGCATATCAGAGGGTTTGAACGCTGCTAGTTTGTGTTCTTGGTTTAGTATAAAAAATTCCATCTCGGGAGCACAATTATATTCAAATCCATGCTGCTTTGCCTTTTTAACTGCTTTCTGTAGAATGTAGCGCGGATCTCCATCATATCGTTCCCCCTCAGGTGAATAGATATCGCAAATTACCCTTGCTACTCGGTTATTCGTCTCATTATTCCGCCATGGCAGCACATAAAAAGTACTTGGATCGGGCAACGCAACTTTATCAGACTCTTCTATCGCTCCATACCCAGTTATAGAACTTCCATCAAAGCTTACGCCTATCTCAAAGCATTCCTCAATTCGTTTTGAGTTTATTTCAAAGGATTTAATTATCCCATGAACATCCGTAAATTGAAGGTAAATAAACTTAATATCCTCCTCTTTAACCTGCTCGATTACATCTTCACATAATGCCTTTCTATTTGGATTGTCCTTTTCGATCATTGTTAAACTCACTCTAATTTATTCAGTAAAATTAATAGATTTGAAATTTGGTTAGATTACACACATTTAAATTCTATAATTATTCATTCATAGTTTAGTACACAAATTTTTTCTTTTTCGAGGATTTTTGAATCTGTAGCTCTAAATTGTGAAATTTCAGATTTTAAATCATCTAAATTTCTAAATCTCGGATTACACTTCCAATTGTAGTCCCCTTTTGATCTAAAAGCAGAAAACTTAGGTTCAGAAGCGAGTTGAATGTATGCTTCATCTGGTTTTTTACGTCCAAACGCAGAAGTTTGTTCATAATGAACATAAGTGTAGTTTTCTGGGATAATTATGTTATTAATTGATTTATCTTCACATGTTTGGCATATTTTTCTGTCGTGAAAATATTCCTTTCCGCAAAATGGACATTTTAATGACATTTTTATCCAATATCCAAAATTTTTTTGTTAATATAATTAATGATATGCAAGTACACTTAAAAACTATGTGATTTATTTCATGAGATGACCATTTCTATGAAAATAATAGTATGATTTCTGTCGGTGAATGAAAAAAATCCGTTATCTTTATTAATATACCAAACCCTTTATAACTAAATGAACGATATGAAAACTTACGATATTGATGAATTAGATATAGAAATCCTAAAAACCCTTAGTGTTGACGGTCGAAAAAATAAAAGCACTATTGCTGAAGATTTAAAACGTTCGCCAAATACAATAATTAAACATATTAATAATTTAGAGGAAACAGGCGTCATAAAGAACTATGGAGCTCAAATAGATTATGAGAAATTAGGTTATAACATTATTGCGCTTATCGAAATAACCGTTTCAAAAGGTAAAATGCTTGAAGTTGAAAAAAAGATTGCTCAAAATCCAAATGTTTTTGCTGTATATGATATTACGGGAACATACGATGCTCTTATTCTTGCCAGGTTTAAAACAAGAGCTAAACTCAGTGAAATGATAAAAAATGAAATTCATGCATCCCCATTTGTCGAACGGACTAATACTCATATAGTTCTAAATGTAATTAAAGAAGAGGGCTCCTTTGCGGAATTGATTACAAAAGAGTAAGCATGTTTTTTAAGTTTAAATACTCAAGATTAATATCTCTCGAAAATTATCCAACGGTGGGATATTTTTTAATAAACTTCTTGGAATTCTATATAAAAATCCACTAAACAAAATGATTCAGAATGATAAACTGAAATTTGATATTCATCAGCTTCTATTTAAAGGAAATAATGCAATTAATATATTTAAATACATAAAAAACAAATAATAATTTATATTTATAAAATAGTAAAACTCAAACGAATTATGATACTTTAGAAACTTATGAAGTGTTTTTAAGGATGAGTTTCTTATAATAAGTTTAAGGCTAATAAAAATGTAAAAGGGTGAAGATATGGAAGAAAACGAATTAAAAAAAGATATGGGATGGGGTAGTTTTGTAGGAATATTCGCTTTAATAGCATTATCCATTTTTGTGGGAGGCGGGACTTTATTTGGAGTTGGATTTCATTTTGAACAAGAGAGCGTAATTTATCCTGCTTGGACAGATCTTGTAGGAATTGTCTTTGCTATTACAGTCTTAATTGTTTTTTTGGCTGTTTGGTTATTGAGCAGTTCTAAACGATAAGTTTTGTTGGGAATATATAAAAAATATTGAGTGCATAGAAGCTCGTAGAAGCTTATAGCGGTTACCGCTCAATTTAAATCCAATCTCTTATTTGAAGGGTTTTAGAGATTTAATATAATTAACTGAGCTTGGTATCATGAACTGTAATATTAAAAGTATGTCAAATTTCTTGTTTCTAGCTGTCTTACTAATTTTTGCTTTGGAATCTTATGACAGTAAACGAATGAGTGAAAGTAGAATATAAATCAGTAGAAGAAAATCCAAATAGCGAAGCAGCTAATAAAATCTTAGCTTTTCTTTTTTTGATTCAATTAGAGTGATATACGCAGCTAAAACATAAGAATAATTTATTGCAACGCGATGTCTCAACTTTCTGAAGAGAAAATAAACCATCAATTCTTAAGATTATTAAAAACTCAATAAACTGTAAGAATAGTTCAGATGGAGGAGATAATCGTGATTTACAGATAGTATAAATCGATTATGACATAGAATTAAGAGAATATCAAAAACATTTTCAAATTCAAGAAGCTACTTTTAAGTATGAGACTTAAATTATTGATAACTAGATTAACCAAGGTATAATTCTACTAAAGATTAGAGTCATTGTAAATCTCTGCTTTTCTATGTGGTTAAATGTAAACAGAGCTGAGATTTAGCAAAAATTTGCTAAGGAAAGGATATTATATTCAATATGCTCAATTTATTAATCAGTAACAATGATCATGCAATTGAGATTCACAGTCATTTCACGAAAGATATAGTTCTCACTTTAATTCAAAAAGTAATAAGAATAATTGACCAACTTAATGTAATTTATTCCACACAATACTTAATAAATAAGATCCTAAAGATAATTACTTTTTTACCATTTTCAAAGGATTTCTATATTAATATTGAGAATTAAACAGATTAGAACATTCTAAAATCGATAGATAATTATACTAAAGCTTTTTAACATTTTAATAAATCTGTTGTATAATCAATTTTAGAAACTCGAAGAAATTTGCATAATATTTGCCTTGAGCTCAAGGATAATCGTTGAAAAGTGCGTCACTGCTTGGATTTTTGAAATGTTACTTTTTTGTCATATTTTATATAAAAAGGACGGAACATTTGGAGAGTTCAACATAACGGTTAAATAGGTAAAAAACAAACATTAAGTATAATCTAGATTAGCTGGTAAGGTGAACTTGTACGCAAAATATGAAAATTAAAGATTTTTGTACACCATTAAAAATTCTTACTTTGATTTTTATGTTTTTCGTATCTTTTTTGTTTTCGCCTGCCTTAGTTTATCCTAAAAGTCAGCTTACGGAGTGTGATATCCGTCCACATTTATATTCAGTTGCCACTGGAGATCGTCTTTCTGGAGATTTAAATTCAGTCTATGAGCATGATGGAGATACACTGAGTATAAGATCGAGCTGGGTTTGGTTTGGTATTTATTTTGAGTTTTATGTAGATATCTTTTTTTACTTTGATCCTGTACAATGTGATGAGTTATATTTTGATTTTTTTTCAATTAATAACGCGTTGGAAGATGTTGTAGTAGTTTGGATTTATTATACAGATGATACATATGAACGCACCACCTCAATAGGGGGGGGTGCTCATACTGTTGGTCTTGACGAAAGGAAATATATAGACAAAGTTTGGGTCCAATTTATAGACCGCAGTTATGTTGTTACCGGCGGAGATCGATATTTATTTGTAGATCTAATTGCGGTTAAACCTGTTGGGGATAATACACCACCAATTGTTATTATCGATTATCAAGATGGAGATGGAACGGATGTAAATCCCGGGATATGGAATGTCTCTGCTCATGAATCTGGAGCGAGTGTTAATGAAAATTCAATAAGTGTTTGGATTGATGGCCAATTAGCTGGAAGCACACTTGGTGAGTATGATGTTCCCAAAACTTTGGGGACGCATACTATTTACGTAGAAGTTGAAAATAATAATGGATGTCCTACCACAAGATCAGAATCAGTTACAATAATAGATGATGATACGACAGGACCAACAATAAGTTATGTTTATACTGGAGATGGAACTGATAAAAATTCGGGAAAAATTGTTATATCTGCTATGGATGAGTCAGGGCTTTTTGATGATCCTTCTGGAACTTATTCAGTCCCTAATACGCTTGGAGTTCATGATTTTGTAATTAGCGCTACCGATAATGACAACGATAGATCAAACGACAGGTTAACGAGCACTGCACACATTTCAATAGAGATAATAGATGACGATAATACGCCTCCAGAAATTGATATTCAATATATTGGAAGCGGTTTGGACGATCACCCTGGTTATTTTGAATGGAGTGTTTCGGATATTGATTCAGGAATAAGCGAAATAAATCTTTCGGTTTCTCATGAATCAACGGAGGGATTAGACGATTATACTATAAATTTTTATGGTAATGAGACAGGATCATGGAATTTACCATTTAATCTGGGTAACTATACAATCGAAATTTCTGCCAGAGATAACGACGATGATAGATTGGACGATTCATTAACGAAAACTATGGTTATTTCAAACGGAGTTATAGACGACGATAATACACCTCCAGAAATTGATATTCAATATATTGGAAGTGGTTTGGACGACAGTCCGGGTTATTTTGAATGGACTGTTTATGATTTAGATTCCGCATTAAGCGAAATAAATGTAACAATCACATACGAGTCAACAGAAGGATTAGATGATTGCAGTATACCATTAATTGGTGCAGAAGCAGGAACGTGGAATCTTCTGCCTAATCTGGGATGCTACACAATTGAAATTTCAGCGAGAGATAATGACGATGATCGAACTTTAATAGTTGATTCCCTCACAACTGAATTATTACGCGACCAAGTAATTTTAGATGACGATAATCAATCTCCAGAATTAGCAAACTTAATTATTGTCCCTGAAATTTACGAAATAAATGTTTCCTTTGATGCATTCGACATTAGTGGAGTAGGAGATATCTCAATCTTGATTGATGGAGAGAATGTTGAACCCCTTACACAGATTCAAGACGGAAACACTTACTCTTTTATCTTTCAAAACCAATGGCTTTTTGAGAGTCAAATGCATGAAGTGATAATTCAAGTTAAAGACGGTGATAACGATCGTCTTAATGATGCTTTGACATCTTCTATTAATGGCACTTTTGAAAATATCTTTTATCAAATGCATGAGTACATTATTTGGCAGATAGAACAATTAAAAAATTATAATACTGAGAATCTATATAATTGTACTGCTCTGTATCTTAACAGAAAGTTAACTCGAGCGCAAGATCATTTGTATGAAGCACTTAGCTATTACGTGAATGGAAACATTACATGCGATCTATACCATGATGCTATGGCAAAAGTAATGATACAAATTACTGAATTTAAAGTGGAGCTTTTAAATAAATATGATCGAATAAAGGATGAACATGCAGAATACATTGTAAATACTCTTCATGAAATCAGGAATAACATAGTTATTCTAATGGGGGTTTCCTCAGGATCTGAGCAAGGTGTTAAGTTAGCTCAAATTGAGGTAGATCTTCTTAATCTTAGGGACTTAATCGAAAATGAGATTGATTGGGGAGAGGGTTTGTGTCTATATATTTTTCTTAGATCAGCAACGTGCATGTTAGAGGGTGCAATCTTTAAGATTTCAATGAATATCGATATTGAATGTATGTTATCATATATAATGTGGAAATTGGATATTGCTGCATGTTTAACAAAATGTTTATTGGAGAGAGGAACAATAACTCAAGAATTAGCTGATTTTCTACTTGATAGGATAACTCAAGCTCAGGCTGAATTAGAACTAGTTCAAAATTCGTTATAGAACAAATCATTTCTCTATGCGATTCTACTTTTTTTCTTATGCAAACACCTCAAAATAAGCTATTTGTTTGTATCAAACAAACAAATTTGTGCTATCAAAATATATAGAATATATAGAATAATACTAATAGTAAATAATAATATATAGAAATTAATTAGTGAATTTAATTATATAATTTACAAATTTAAATGAGAAGAATAAGTTATGTCTATCAATATTGAAGCGAGAAAAGTACAAAAAACAGGAGGATCTTCATTTATTATTAGTTTACCAATAGAATGGATAAAGAAGCACGGAATTGAGGCTAAAGATACTATAGGAGTACTTTCACAACCCGATGGAAATTTGTTGATTACTCCATATATGAGTTCAGAAAAGTACATAAAAGAAAAGAAATTTGATGTCGACGAGATTAAGGATTCTGATTTCTTATTCCGCCTGTTAATAGGAGCTTATATCATGGGTTATAACATAATAGAGGTAAGATCGAGTAAAAAGTTCGACTCAATTATAAGAGACACAATTAGAAATTTCAGTAAAATCACTATCGGTACTGAAATTATGGAAGAATCAGATAACACCATAAAAATTAAGGACTTACTGGACCCAAAAGAAATGCCTTTTGAAAAGACCATAAAAAGAATGTATATTTTAGCTAATAGTATGCACGAGGACGCATTAAAAGCCCTCGAGAAGGGAGATAAAATGCTTGCGGAAAAGGTAATAGAGATTGACGATGATATTGACAGACTAAATTGGCTAGTTGAGCGCCAAGCGCATATTGTATTACGAGATATTATATTGTGTCAAAAATTGGATATTACGTTAGAAGATGCGAGCAATTACAAATTCATAAGTAGATTTTTAGAAAGAATAGGCGATCACGCAGTTAAAATCGCTAAAAATGTAATTTTTATTGACTATCAAAAAATCGATAAGGTATTATACGAAAACATCATGAAGGCGAGTGAAATTTCTCTTGAATTGCTTAATAAGAGTTTAGACGCGTGGCTTCAAAAAGATTTAACCTTAGCTAATGAAAACATCGAATCCATAAAAAAATTAACAAATGCTTGTAATGCTATTAAAATCAACCCGAATTCGGAATATCTTGTCGAAATAGGTTTCATTATTGAGAGTATTAGGAGAACGGGTGAGTATTCAGCGGATATTTCAGAAATAATTATAAACAATTTGATTTGAGATTATTCAAGCATTGATATCAAAATTTCTTTTTGTGCTAATTATGGTAGTTGTAGCATCGATCCATTCTTTTAAATCGTTATCCTTTCGACAGAATGATACTATCTCGTCCAAATCATCTAGGGTATTAAATACACACTCTATTATTAAATCCCATCCACCATAAGTAGGTGAGGAATAAGTAATCTTCCAATCGTGCCCTTCCCGAGGTTGAAAATGCTTTAATTTCTCTACGATCTTCCACTGAGTTCCGATAATCTTCAAGCGAATTAAAACATATCCTCGATAGTAAATCTATTTGACACCCGATATTTTTTGTTATTCCACAGATTTAAACACTTATCTAAAGCAAAAATTAATTACTATTTATTATTTTTCATAGTTTTTATTAATGGTGAAATTATATTTTTACCAGCAATTTTTGAAGAAACTCTTTTATAGTAGTTTGTAAAATATAATAATTAGCATTTATACGATAATCTAAAATAAAAAGTGAAAAATATTGACCGAGACCAACCAAGATATGGAAAAAATAATTACCTATATTTTAATCATTGCTGGAGTAACATTTATAGTTGGGCTGATACTATACTTCGCTGGGCTAAATATCTGGTTTAATGAAGTATTTTACGATAATAGCACTATATATGTGATTTTTTCGTTAATAACTGAGTTAGGGGATACACGAGTATATATTTTTCTAATAGTGATAGTTTGGTATGTGTATGATAAGAAATTTGCTAAAAATCTAGCCTATTCTTTATTAGGGTCATTCTTTGTAAATTTAATTATAAAAGACATTTGTAGAGATCCAAGACCATATACAAATATTCGAGATAGTGAACCAATTGCAGAGGGATTTGGTTTCCCTTCAGGTCACTCCCAACAAGCTGTTGCTACGTATGGATATATAGCCTACGAAGCCCATGTAAAGAAGAGTAAAATTATCTTTTGGATTTTTACTATTTTAGTGTACATTATAGCAAGTTCGAGAGTAATAATCGGAGTACATGATTTACAAGATGTTTGGGGGGGATTAACATTTGGATTCATATGG
>JAGXOB010000047.1:0-4392 GCA_019894735.1 Promethearchaeota archaeon
TATGATAAGAATTTCGTAAGCAGCTATAACCAATTCATAAACTCGTTCTCCTTGAAAGTTAATAGTCGTTTCTCAGATATTTTAGTTAAACCCGAAGAGCCCATATACGGTCAAAAGTTTAACATAAGTTCTCTATTAAGTACTGAGTTTGGTGACGAATTTGCAGACGAAAATGTTTCACTTCAATATTTCTATGACGATTTATGGGAAAACTTTTCGACTCAAATCACTAACAATAACGGAACTACCAATTTTGAAATCGATACTTTAATATTACCAAGTGAAGATGAATATATATTTCGTTTAGTCTGGCAAGGAGATCAATATACCTTAGCGAATTCGCAGAATGTTACCATTTCAATGTATCGAGCAGCTAACAACATATCATTACATCTAATATCGAATGTAGATCAGATGTTCAAGAACGCTGAATCAACGATACAAATCACTTTGAATAATATTGGCGATTCAAAACTCAACGTGTTAATCCCTAATATCTCCATTCAAATCTCTCCCTCTTTAGAGTATAGTATTGTGCAGATAGATTATATAACATTAGCAGATTTTAAGCCAGGAGATACTACGAAGATATTAATAAGAATTAATATACCAGATATCGATCTGATGAGCATTTCAGTATCTATAGGGGCAAAAAATGAAATAACTCTTGAGGAAGTAACGTTTCAAGCCTCTAAAATGTTTGACATCTATGCCTCTCCTCTTGATGAGTTATTTATCAATTTTTTTACGGCAATAATGATCAGTATTTTCATCGTAGTTTGGGCAGCAATGTACATTTATGTGAGAAAAACAATCAAGAAAATTGAAACTCCGTTTGAAGAACCGATAAAAGCTAGACCAAGGAAAGGAAAATACGTATCGGTGAGTGATTTACCTCAAGAGGTGCCGGAAGAAAAAGTAGAAGAAACGCCAGCTAAGAAACCTAAAAAAATAAGCAAGAAGAAATCTAAACAATCAAAAGTCGAGGAAAAAGATAAACAAGCGACTGATTTAGATTCTTTATTAGAAGAAAAAGGTCTCAAAGATTAAAAATAAAGCTCAACTTCTTTTATATTTTTATTTTAAAAAAGAGGAAATAAAATTATAAGTTTGAGATTGAAACTAAATTTCTTTTAAGAAGTGATAAAGATGATTTCCCATCCAACCCTGCTAAAGCAATTAATATCCCCGTATTAGAACCAACAATAACCGCATAACCGTTTTCTAATTCGATAGTAGCAGATTTTAATGCTCCTTTTCCTGTATTATTACCCAGTTCATTAGATTCTTTCATTATTGCACTGCATTTTTTAGCGATTCCGCTGTGATCCATATCGGTTATAGTCTGTCCTACAATAACTTTACCTTCAAGATCAGAAGCTATTAAACCTTCAGTTTCAGGAACAATATCAAATAATTCTGCCAATTTATTTTCAATTACTTTTTTGTCTACCATAGTATCGCTACTCTTTATTTTTTTGCTATCAGTTTGAATTCTGAATTTGCTTATGTAAATTAGTTCAGATAAATTCTTAAATATATATATATTTTAAAGTAATTTAAATTTATTTTAGTGTAAATGGTCTGGATACTGTGGTCCAAAATACCCATAAATTATTTATAGCTTATTAAAGGAATTAAAAGAAGATGATAATTTTTTAAATACTGAATATATTATACTTATATCATTAAAATTAAAATTAAAATAATTAACGTTTGAATGGTGAAAATTAGAATATGATTAATCGACAAGAAGTAAAGGCTATTATTCGTCGTTTTGAAGAAAGAGAAGGTATTCGGGGCGTTATAATTTGCGATTCAAGTGGCTTACCAATAGATTCCAATATGGATATCGAAATTAGTGAAGAAATCTCCGCTTACGTAACTTCATTGATCGGTAAAGGTAAACAAGTGGTAAACGCTTTGAAAGAAGGTGGTTTGAAATTTATTCGCTTGGAAACATCAAAAGGAGAAACTATGATTGCTTTAGAAGAACAACTTATTCTAATTATCCTAAAGTGAAACTTCCTTTTTTAGATTAAACTTTACTTAACTTTAATATTGTTTTTAACAATTAGCATAGTGAGAAATCTTAAATAGCTAAAGAAAATACTTCTTGAACATATTGTGTGCTCTTTCTTCGCCTATTGTTGTCAAACCCATGTGCCCGGGGCAAATAATAAAGTTATCAGTTAGATCTTTATTATTCATTAATTTGGTTTTAATACTTGAAAATAGAAGATTTTGATTTCCACCCTGAAAATCAGACCTACCAACGCTCCCTCTGAAGATTAAATCCCCCGAAAATAGTATTCCGTCAATTTTTTTTCCATTAAGTTCCTTAACATCGGCAGAATAAAAGCATAGAGAGCCAGGACTATGTCCAGGTGTTTCTAGAGTGTGAAGAACTATTTCTCCAATCTCGATCACATCTCCTTCTTTTAGCCATCTATTAGCTTCTTTTTGATCGAACGTTCCAGATTCGTATTCTTTTTTGTTATACATCAATGGAATTTGATATTGTCTCATTATTTTACTAACTTTTGTAGTATGATCAAAGTGCCCATGAGTCAACAAAACCGCTACTGGTTTTCCACCTAAATCCTCTATAGATTTAATAATAGCATCCGAATTTCCACCGGGATCTATAACTACAAGTTCACGCGTTTTTTCAGAACCAAAAATGTAGCAATTTGTTGCTAAAGGTCCAACTACCAGCTTTTTGAATATCAATATATCCTATCTCCTAATTACTAGTTAAAAAGATTCTATAGGTTAAAAAAAGATAGAAAGAATAAAAAAAATTTTACTAAAGTTTTGAGAAGTACGTCAAAAGTGTTTTCTACTTGTTGTTTATTAAGTTATTGATTTCTACCAGCTTATTGTACACATCTAAGCCTTTAGGTGTCAGTTTAACAAATTTCTTTTTGTTATTTTGCTCTATAGAAATTAAGCCTCGTTCGATTAAATCTTCCTTAACTCGAAAATATGAATTGTAGTAGCTAAATTTATTTAATTCGCTATAGAAGGCATGCTTGTCAATCTTGTGGCCCTTAGAATTCATTAAGACTTCTAAAGTATCTCTAAAACCTTTCTTTTTTAAAAAACTTATCAAGTCGTCAATAGTCAACCTATCCTTAACCTCAATTTAATGGTAACGTTATTTACTAAATTGTAATAAATAAAAATTATCAAATTTAAAAAACCTTATGGAAATAAATATTAAGTTATTAATGAGACGTACTTAAAACTTAATTGGAAAACTTAAAAGAATTACCGACAAAAAATTGTGTTAAGGATTAAGGTTCGAATAAAATCTTACTGTGAATATGTTTTTCATCCACAGAGTTATTAATCAAACTTTATAATTCGATATTAATTTCTTATCTTGAATGGATTTTCGTAGATATTTTAAATTCGCTGAAGGCAACACGCCTGTGATTTTATCCTGCCCTCACGGAGGTTTTAAAAAGCCCAAAAGGATACCAGATAAAATACAAGGTCCAAATATTGCCGATAGGAACACATATTTTATCTCTAAATTAATAATAGATCTACTGAAAAAACAAGGAATAAATATCTACTATATTCTAAATAAAATATACAGAAGTAAATTAGATTTAAACCGGCCGCCTCACTCTTCCTCGGCATTAAATAAATCTTCTACGGAAGCGAATAGTATTTTTCATGCCTTTCACGACCAATTAATTAAGTTCTCTCAAGACTGTCTCGCTCAGTTTGACAAAGCCTTGGTAATAGACCTTCATGGATTTACTCGCCCCTATAAGAGTTATCCTGATGTAATTTTTGGCCACGTATTTGGTAGAACGCTTGATCTTATTCAAGATACTGCGAGTAAAGCTTGTGAGAAATTTTGGGGCTGTCATCAATTAGAAGAAGAAATCTCAAAGTATTTCAGCATCGATAATGGATTTGCAGAATCAGAATATAGTTTGGCATATTCAGGTGGATACATTACTCACCAATTTTTAAAGACTAAGAATATAAATACTATTCAAGTTGAAGTCGCAAAATACATTCGTATGGATTCTTCACTCACAATAAAATTTGTCAAATCGTTTACAAAAGCTATTGTTAAATCTGTTAATGAAACTTAAATCCAATTTTACTTATTTAAAATTATAAGTATGTTATGAAACTAACGAAAATACGCTCAACCTCTCCGAATAACATAATGTAGAGCAGAAAAGAAAAAAAATCCCATAAAGAATATTATTGTAACCATTATACTAATAGCTATCTGATATTCTACCCAATTGTCAAATTCTCTGACTACAAGAAACACTATGGAGAATATGGTTCCAATTAAAAAAATCACGAATAGAAATAGATATTTAAAAAAAGCTTTTTTCCGTTCCTTCTTCATTAACC
>JAGXOB010000047.1:4489-15467 GCA_019894735.1 Promethearchaeota archaeon
CCTAATAAATGTATGACTCTCTTTAAGAATTATCAGTTTTATCGTAAAGGACAAAAAAGAATAATATTATAAATCATCTTCAAGTAATATTTAATTAAGAAAATTATACTTTTATTCGAAATCCTCTCGAGTAATCTAAATTTAATGCTAAAATGTCTAAAGAAACTCCTTTAAATATTTTTGGGATTCCTTATGATTTAATTGAAACTTTCAGGTGGATTTTAAAGCACATCATTTATGATCTGTTTTATCCTCTAACTTTAGTAATTTTCATCTTATTTTTCTTCGAATCAGTCCCCTCGTATTTTATTCTTCTTGCAATTTGTGTATCTGTAATATCATTGTGTTATTTCATTTTCTACTGGATCCAAAGTATAAGATCAAAAGAGAAAAATATAGGAACTTATGACGAAAATCGTAGGTGGAGGGTTGAAATATTGAACGAGATTGATGAAAAAGATGTTATCTATGAAATTGGTTTTGTAGGAGATATTATGAAAATGAGAGATTACACAATTAAATTTGATAAAAATATCGGGAATTTTTTTAAAGGAATAGATTTAATCGTTGGGAACTTAGAAGGAATTATCAATGATAATAAGACTATTAATATTTTACGCCAGAAGCATAAGAGTGCTATTTTAAATGATTTAACAAACATAACAGAACCGCCTCCGAAATGGTTACTCTGTATTAGTAATAACCATTCAGCGGATTATAAAGAAAAATGGTTTCATGCTACACAAGATGCAATAGATGGGAGGAGTAATTTCAGTTCTTTTGGAGAAAAAACCGAAAGGCAGTTCTATGTTCCTAGGGAAGGAATAAATATAGTTACTGGAACGATGTGGAATAATTACAAAAATGAATATTCTTCTAACTTTAGAGAAATCAATTTGTACCATAAGCCAAATTCTTTCAATATATTGTATCCCCATTGGCATTTTGAAAATGAGTGTTATGTTCGAAAGGAAATAGTAAAAAGATGTAAAAGCCTATTTATAGATGGAGTTTATTATGCAATACGTAAATTTTTACCTAAAAGACTTCGAAGACCCCCCATTAGAACCTATGAAAAAAAACCTATATGGGATTTAATTTTTGGACACCATACACATGTCCCACAACCCATTGTGGTTGTACCAAATTCTAAAAATCATAAGAACTATTTGCTAGCTTATTCAGGAGGAAACTTTACTTCTTCAAAATGGATAGCTAAACATCAACATGGTCTAATATTAAGATGTCAGATAGCAAAAACAAATAAAACTGACCCATATGCTATCAGAAGCATTGAATGGAGTTATACTAAATGTAAAAGAGAAAGAAAAGAAAAAATAGTGCATAGTAATATCGATATTGAGCATAACAGAAAAAATACTTATGATTTCCGAGCAATTAAAGTTTTAAAAAATTTAGTTATTGTAACCGTTTGTTATTTAATCTTTACCCCGATCATTAGTCTTTTATTTTCCGTCTCGTTGTTAAATCTCATAGTGGTTTTCTTTAGAGCAATAGGAGTAATTGGTATTCAATTTTTTGCGGTATGGGTCATTTCACGGTTGCTCTTCAAGTACAAAAAATCATAAATATAAAGCCAAAAATGCAACACCCTTTTTTTCCTTAAATGAAAATGAGATGAACATTTTATATTTTGTATGTGATGTGAAAAAAAAGTGATAAAATGCGAAAAATGCGGTAAAATGCACGCTCTATACCACGATTGTGATGAAATTACAATTGGTCATGGAGTTGTGTTTCAAGATGACCGAAAATGTTACGATTGGAATTGTTTTATAAAAGACGCTCCAAGTATATATATAATAGAGGAGAGAATTTTAGATAGCGTATTAAACAATCCAAAAGAAAATCCGCTATTAATTTACGAGTAATTTTATTAATTTTTATTATAATTTTTTTTTATCGAATTTGACCTCTTTATTTAAATAAGATTATATCTTCTTTCTATATGAATATACAATAAAAGAGGGTAATTGTTTCTTATGATTGAGAAGGATTCTAAACAAAAACAGAATTTTAAAATTATAATGATAATAGGGATAATTTTCTCATTTCTTGGAATTTCATTTATAAGTATTCCGTTCCCAAATACAGTTGTGATTGAGAATTTAGGACAATTTTATATAGCAGAAGGTGTAACCTATATTGTACACTATGATTATCCAATGTTTTCAAATGACCAAGAGCTGATTATTAGTCTAGGCGCAGTTAACAGTTCTTTTACAATATTAGTTATTGATGATAACGACTTCGAAGCTTGGATGGATGAACAAGGAGGATATCTCCCTCGTTACGAAGAGCAGAATATTAGTGGAGTCTATAAAATCCTTTATCTAAATCAACCTGTTATTGGTAATATAAATATTATTATAACTGCTGAAACATTATTAGAAATGTATGGAACAATTCAAACAAGCTATTCATCTCATTATGTCATACAAGGGTTAATACCTTTAATGATTGGAATTTCTTTAGTAATCTATTTAGTATCACGGAATTACAAATATAAGAAAACTAAGAAAAATTAGATTTGAATTTCCACTTTATTTAATCCTTTGTTCAAGAAATTCTTAACATTATAAATTAAAAAAGATAATTTCTTAAACAAGTATTTCATTTTAAATCCATTCATTATGGTTAAAGAAGCATTTGAGTTAGATATCGTAATAATTGGGCATGTAGCAAAAGATATCATAGAAATCGACGGAGTGAGTAAAGAGTACCTCGGAGGTGCCGTATATTACGGAGGTTTAGCCGGAAGTCGTATGGGATTGAAAATGGCGATCGTCACGAGGTTAAAAATCGAAGATTTCCCAATATTAGATTCGTTTCGAAATAGAAATATCAGGACCTATGCATATTCAGCAAAAGAAACGTCAGGATTAAAGAACATTTATTCATCGCGAAATATGGAATACCGGAGCTACGAGCCTTTAGGTTTTGCTGGTGCGTTTAAAAAAGAAGAAATTCCTGATTTTAATACGAAATATTTTGTTATAGGCTCGATAATTGCTGGTGAAATCGATTTAGAAGTGCTAGAATATTTACATGAGAGATATGACGATAAATTAGGGCTTGATATCCAAGGATTTATTAGAGGTTTGAAAGATAATAAAATGCAATATTTCACTTTAACTGAAAAAGAGAAGATTGAAATAATATCTAAAGTAGATTACTTAAAAGTTGACGAAACTGAAGCTAAAGCACTCACCACTCAATCTTCTTTACCAAAGGCAGGAAAGCAATTACTCGATTTAGGACCGAAAGAAGTTCTTATCACCCATAGAAGTGGAACTACCTTAATTTTAAAAAAAGAATCGTACTATTTTCCTTGGAAAAACAAAACTAGTATCGGGAGGACGGGTAGAGGAGATACCGCGTTTATAAGCTATTTAGGATCAAGAATAACCAAAAGTCCAAAAGAATCCTTAAGATTTTGCGCAGCGTTAACATCGCTTAAAATGGAAGCAATTGAACCGTTTTCATTACCTTTAAATGCAGTTGAAAAATTAATTAGGGAAGAATACAGTTAAACTTACTTGCCCCACATTCTTATCATTTCCCTTGTAATGATATATCTCATTATTTCTGAAGTTCCTGCTGAGATTTGTCCGATCTTAGCATCTCGATAATAGCGTTCTAAAGGATATTCTTCGGAGTATCCAAGGCCTCCAACAATTTGAACCGCATCCTGAGAAATTCTCACAGTGGCATCGGCTATACGAGCTTTAACAGCAGCGACGGAGGCTCTGCAGTTATGACCATCATCAAGCATTCTGGCGATTTGGGCTATAGCCATCCTATTTAACTCTACATCCATAAACATTTCACTAAGTTTGAACGAAATTCCTTCAAAAGAATAGAGCGGTTTTTTGAACTGTACGCGTTTATGAGCGTACTTATAGGCAACTTCTAAGGCACTTCGAGCGAGCCCAAGATATTGAGAAGCGGTAAATGTTCTTTCGCCGTCAAGACCAAACAATAATACCTCTACACCTTCGTTCTCTCTGTGAAGCATATTTTCAGCCGGAACTTTACAGTTATTAAAACGAAGAAGAGAGTTGGGCATCCCTCTACGTCCCATGTGATTGTAATTCTTAACCACCTCAAAACCGGGAGTGTTTGTTTCAAAGATAAATGCGGTAATCCCCTGGTGCGCTTTTACTTGATCATTTGTTTTAGTATAAAGGCAAATATAATCCGCAACGCTCCCGTTTGTTATGAAACATTTTTCTCCATTGAGAACATAATGATCACCTTCCCTCACTGCTTTTAACCTCATCCCCCCTATTGCGTCAGAACCCCCAGTAGGTTCTGTTATCCCAATAGCACCTATTTTTGAACCATCTGCAATACCAGAGAGATACTTTACTTTTTGCTCTAGAGTCCCGAATTCAATAATAGGCCCGGCAAATAAACAGGAAGATGCTCCAAAAATACCCGCAAGAGCGTAATTAAAAGCCGTAAGCTCTTCACCGAATATCGTTCTATATAAGATTCCTTTCCCAAGTCCCCCAGCTTCTTTAGGGATAATAATGTTTAAATAAGGTTTCATCTTGCGCAATATTTCTACTGCCAAGTCATAATTTCTCTCACGATCTATTTTCTCAGCAAAAGGTTCGATATTATTTTTACACCATTCTCGCACTTCCATTCTGAAATCATTTTCTTCTTTCGTGTAGAAGTGTAATCTATCGGGCATACAAGAGTATCCAAACTCAAAATCCAAATCAGCAAAATGAACATGTCCTTCCATTTACATCACATTACGGTTTAATTAATTTGACATTTAATAACATCTTTAATAAAAGATTATTTTTTAATTTTGACATACTTTTTAGAAAATATACGGTTGTAAAGAAAAAAATAAAAAATAAAATTACTTCTTATCAATGAGAGTCGGCGGAATTGTAGATATATCAACAAAGGACATCCCAAATATATCAACAATGGTTATTTTCACTGTTGGGTGTAATCTAAGTTGTGAATTTTGCCACAATAAATATCTACTTCATGAAGCCGTAGGAAAAGATGTTGGTGTTCCTGAATTAATGGAACAGATTAAAAGCAACATGTTAGTTAGTGGAGTGAGTATCTCAGGAGGTGAACCTACTCTCCAAAAGGATTTACTTGAATTATGCATGGAAATAAAGAAAATTGGCAAGTATATCAGTATCGACACTAATGGAACAAATCCGAAATATATTACTAAATTGCTACCATTTATCAGTAGAGTCGCTCTTGATATGAAAGGTCCGCTCAATAATAAAAGATTAGCTAAAATTACAGGAACCAAAGTAGATTTTAACCTTATTGCTGAAACTTTTAATGTGGTAAACGAACGCAAGGGCATTGACTTTGAAGTGAGAACGACTTATGTGGAGAATTTGATGAAACCAAACGATATTGATAAGATTATATCTTACCTAAGAAAAAACTTGTTTCGAGGAAACTTTGTCCTTCAACAGTATCAATACTCTGATGGCGTTGGGGAGGAATACAAACAGAAGTTTCAAAAACCAGAGCATATTACGCTACTCAACATACTAAAACCTTATAAAAATATGAAATTACCGTTCCAGATCTATTTAAGAGACGATGTTTTAGGATATAACAAGATAGATCAATTATACAACCATCTAAACGATTAAAGGGTGAAAAGATGAGCGAAGATAAGAAACAATCCAATAAAGAAAATGACAGATTGGATGAAGATCTCGAAGACGATTTAGAACAACAATGGGAAATGCAGGATCAAATTCACAAAACATGCAAAATGAAAGGAGACAGTGAAGAAAAGCAAAAAAAATGGAAAGAAAAATATGGTTAATTTTAAATTTCTATGATTTATTTCTCAGATTTTGTCTCGATTTTTGATTTCATAGCGTAGAAAACGATTATCCCACATAAAACTATAATTGCTTGAATGATTATTGTTAACAAATCAAACGTAAAAAGCAATCCGAAACAGACAATACACCCTAATAGTGCAACGATCGGCAACCAACGAATATTTGGTTTTAGCTTAAAGGGTCGCTCAAGATCGGGTTTTTTCTTACGTAAAACTATTAAGCTTAGATTCACCAGGAAAAAATTAATTAATACGCCAAAAACGGTAGCGTCTGCAATAGTTTTTATATCCCCAAGAAACAACGGGATTATGGTTAAAATCATCGTAACTAAAACAGCTAGAGCAGGTGTTCTAAATTTAGGCGACACTTTACTTAATCCTTTTGGTAAAGCTTTATCTCGTGCCATACCATACATCATTCTTGATGTGACAATCATCATTATTAAAACGGTGTTTGCTGTGGCAAAGAGGGCAATAAATGACATAATAATTCCTCCAACTGGACCTAATACTTTAGAAGCAACGCTACTTAAGGGAGCTTGAGGGTCTGCAAAAGGATTATCTTGTAGAATGCTAACTACTGATATAGCAGTCAAACAATATAAAACAGTGGTAATAATTATCGAATAAATTATAGCTCGAGGAAGGTTCCTAGATGGTTCTTTAACCTCCTCAGCGATATTTGCGATATCCTCGAACCCTATATACGCAAAAAATATTAAAGCGACAGATGAAAAGATTGCGCCAAACGAACCTCCTATAGGTAGTACAAAATAGTTAACCGTGCCTAAAGACGGTATACCGATTATAATAATTAAGATGAGTCCTGAAGCTTCAATTATCGTAAAAATTATATTTGTCCAAGTAGATGCTCTTATTCCAACGAAATTAATCAAGCTTACAATTACTATGAGTATAACAGCAAAAATGATAACAAGAAAAATCGGAGAGAATCCAATTAAAGCGGCTAGATAACCAGCAAAACCTAACGCAACTGTAGCTGCCGAGAGTATTCCTGAAAAGATTATTATCCATCCAAGTAGAAACGATAAAAGACGGATTTTGAAGGCTTTTTCTGTATATACAAACTCTGCAGCGCTTTTAGGGAACATGGAGGATAGTTCAGCGTACGACAAACCAGTTAACGCTCCAGTAACTGAAGCTAATATAAAAGCCAACCACGATAAGTTCCCTGTAATTCCTATAACTTCCCCAATTAAGGCATAAATGCCCGCACCTAGGACATTCCCAACTCCGTAGACAGTAACGCCAAATAACGATATCCTCCTCTTTAATTCAGGCCTTTTCTTGACTTCTTCCAATATAATCACCTACCAAAATATAAATAAATTTATACTTCCCCTAATAAAAAGTTATATTTGAAAACTTATTATCGTTTTAATCCAGAAAAAGATGTAAATTTAAATTAATTTTTCCGGTCTAATGATACACGCTTGTTGGAGATGACGATGAGGTTTTGCTAACTGCAACCTATTTTCTCTCCTTCTTTTTGCTTCTTCACTCCGTCTATTTTCACTTTCTGTTTCTAAAATCAGCCCAGGTACTTCAGTAGGCTTATCGTCCTTATCGAGGGCAACGAAAGTAAGGTAGGCAGACCCAATGTGCGTGTGAGTTCCAGTTCTGAGACATTCTGCTTCTACTCTGACTCCAACTTCCATTGATGTTCTAGAAACATAATTCATTGATGCCTTAATGAAAACGAGGTTTCCGATGTAAGCGGGAGAGATAAAATCAAATCTGTCGACTGAGGCTGTTACTACATTGGAATGCGTATGCCTAGCTGCTACAATAGCGCCAGCTTGATCTACAAGCTTTAATAGATTGCCTCCATGGACATTACCCGCGGGATTTGCGTGTTCTGGCATCATTACCTGCGCAATTTCAACCTTTGATTGTGAAACTGTCTTAGCTTCCAATTTAATCTCTCACTTTTTAGCTAGTCTGCTTTAAAGTTACAAATGATAAGACTAATGATAAAGGTAACTCTTTTAATTTAAAATAGAGGGAAAAAAGACTTACTGGTAGTTTTACCTCTAATTAGAGAAATTTATATGGAATACATTATTTTAAAGCATATAGTTACAAATTATGAATACTCATTCATAATAAATAAATTCATCAAAAAGTGATAAAAATGCCAAGTTTTAAAGAAACATATGAAGCGATAAAAGAAGACGTTACAAAAGGGGAGAAAAATTTCAATGTAGCTTGTGAAATGCAATCAGAAGGGATGCAATGTAAAGTTACCATGGGAGCTTCAAACCATGAAATTTTAATTGATGCCCCTTTAGGTTTAGATGGTACAGATCAAGGAGCGTCTCCATTATTAGCCATCTTAGGCTCCATTGGTGCTTGTATTATTGCAGTTACAAGATTTTGGGCATTGATAATGGATATAAAAATCGAATCATTAACTGTGAATTCAAGGGGCCACATAAATCTCGCAGCTATTTTTGGACTTGACGACAAAATGCTTCCAGGTTACGATAAGCTTGAACCTGTCATTAGAATTAAAGCAGATGCCCCAAAAGAAAAAGTAGAAGAAATGATGGAAAAAGTTTTTAGTCATTGTCCAGTTATTACCAACTTCAATGGAGCATCATCAATTAACCCCAAATTACAAATTAGAGAATAATACATAAGAAATTCTATGTTTTTTTTAATTTTTAGTTTTTCTCTTTTTAAGACTGAATTCTTTAGCGTAAAGGGTATTTAGGATCTTTCTTCCCAAAAAAAGCAGCAGAAGCTTCGTTTACGTCTTTAGAACTAAAAGAAAGCACAATGCTAGCGTTTTCTAATTGACAAATTGTCTCTAAACTGGGAGAATCAAGAGTTAAATTTAATGCTTGTTTTGTCATTCGTAAGCCTAACGGGCTCTTCTTTAGCATCTCGTTAGCTAGTTCCATTGCCGATTCTAGCAAATGATCCGACTCAACTGATCTTAATGCTAGTCCAATCTTTACCGATTCTTCAGCCCCAACTGGCCTGCCGGTGTACATTATCTCAGAAGCTCTCGATAATCCTATTAATCGAGGGAGAAAATAACTACCGCCTACATCTGCACCAGTTAAACCAATATTAATTGAAGCGTTTATAAATTTAACATCAGGGGCTACAATCCGCATGTCTGAGGCCATTGCAAACCCAAACCCGCCTCCAGCAGCAGCTCCTTGAATCAAAGCAATAATCGGTTGGCTTATCTTGCGCATTTTTACGAAAATTGAACTTATTCGCCATTGATGATACATTTTTTTCTTTATTGGCTCTGCTACGTTTAGAAAATAATATTTCTCGTATCCTTCAGGTATTTTTTTCGTGTTTAAAACTAAACCTTCCTGTAGATCAGTTCCGGCACAAAAAGATCTTCCTTCAGCTCTAAAAATTAACACCCGACAGTCCAAATTAACCATTAGATGGTCAAATAACTCGTGTAATTCTTCTTCCATCTGGAAGTTAATAGCGTTCAATTTTTCCGGACGATTGAGTGTTATAATACCAATTCCATTTGGTTTTAGTTCAAAATTTAGTGTTTCAAAATTCAATTTTTTTCACTTTATTTTTTATCTTAATAAAACTGTAGTAATTTTTTATATACACCAAAATATTATTTATTCTTCATTGAGAATTAGTTTGATTGTTTCTTTAAGTTTTGGAATATGGTTTTCAAGTATATCCCAAACTAAGTCATAATCAACCCCAAAATAGTGATGGATTAGTTTATCTCTCATTCCCGCAATTTTATTCCACTCGATCTGTCTGTATTGTTCACATACTTGTTTAGGAAGTCTTTTTACTGCTTCCCCCATAATCTCCAAACTTCTAACAAATGCTCTTTTTAGAGTTTCATCTTTAATAAAATCATCGTGTGTTAAATCTTTTGATTTGGTTATTAAATAATTAACTTCATCATTAATATGATTGATTTTGTCTAGATAATCGTTAGAAGGATTCAAAATAAGCCTCCCTTAATATTTTGGGCTTCATATAAGGATTGAGAGCTTCAATTGTGAGCAAATCTATCTTTCTCTGTAAGAGTTCTTCTAATAAAAAAACTAATTCGATAAAATTATCATAATTTTTTTTTCCCTCTTCAAATTCAACTATAAGATCGACATCACTCTCATTAGTATGCTCTTCTCTCAAAACGGAACCAAATAATCCTATCTTTTTAACATCATGATTCTTTAATTTTTCTTTATTTTGCTTTAGAAGCTTGAATATCTCTTCTTTATTTAGAGCTTTCATGTTTTTCTCATTCAATAGGTATTATTCATATTTATTAAATATATTCATCCTAATACTTTTTGTCCGAATGATTGATTAATAAAATGACGAATATTTGGGTCATCTAAATTTCGAAGTCTAATATACATTCTCGATTTTAATCACTCGCCTTCTATTAATTTTATAAAAACTCTTTTGAATTTATAATTTAAGACTAGGCTTAAAATCAAGGTTTAAGAATTTTAAAGTAATAAAGAGCTTAAGGTTTTTTTAGCTAGCATAAATAAAGTATGCAGATGTTGTTCAGTTAGGTGAAAATGGAGTTCCCAACTTTCTTCAGTCAAATAATCGCTTATGGTAAGGATTGCCCCTGCTTTAATATTCAGATATTTTGCGATCGCGAATATAGCAGCAGCCTCCATTTCAACCGTTAGTACGCCTTCGTCTCTGTAATGCTTTACCTCAGCTAAAGTTTCACGATAGGGAGCATCCGTTGTCCAACTAGTTCCCGTATGGTATTTTAAATCCATGCGTTTCGCAACCTCGATCATCTTTTCTGTCAAGGAGCTAGATGTATAGGAATATTTTCCGCTTGCTGCGTAGTGATGTGATGTTCCCTCGTCTCTAATTTCTCTGGTGCAGATTATGTGACTTCCTAATTGGAGATTTCTCTGGAGAGATCCAGCAGTCCCTATTGAAATAAAGAATTTAGTACCGAAAGCGCTAAGTTCTTCCAATAAAATTCCTACAACGGGAGCCCCTACTCCAATATTTCCACAAATAGCAATCTTTTTGTCAGAATCGTTTAAAAGATAGAAACTGTTTGCGTGAACATTATCAACTTGAGTAAGAGAGTAATGT
>JAGXOB010000048.1:0-11118 GCA_019894735.1 Promethearchaeota archaeon
CTTTGGGCATCAGCTACAAATCTCCTTTTCAAATATTGATTTACAAGAGTGGTTTTTCCTACTTCAGAATCTCCGACAATGCAGACTTTATAGAAATATTTGTTTAACCCAACCATTTTTGACATTGTTCCCAGACTTACCTAATCTAGAGTGTGATTATAGATTTATAATTTTATTTTTTAGATTAAGCACAAAATAATTAACTAAGTTCATCAATTTAAAGTTAATTTTCCTAAATTTTTTTAACAAGAGATTTATTATATTTTAAGTGTACTTATTTATTGAAAAAATAATGAGCGTTTATTTAATATGAGTAATAATTTAAAGGACCTAATAGATAAAGCTGAAGAAAAAGAAAAATCGCGGGCTCAATTAGAAAAAACTGTCGAAAACTTAGAACTTAAGGTAGCAAAATTAGAAAAGAAGCTAAAAGAGACCCAATCTTCTTCCAAACTTGAATTTACGAAACCAAATGAAGAAATTGTTGAATCTGAAGAAATAACTATCCTTAAAAATTTAATTAATTCTCAAAATCTAGAATTAACTCAAAGAAATCGTGAAAAAGAATCGCTACAAAAGAAAGTAATGGATTTAAATACTGAATTAGTTACTCTAAAAGAAAGTTTAAATGATTCTATCAAAGATCAAGTTATAATGAAAACACAGAATTCCTTAAATAATCTAATTGAAGATTATGGAAGATTAGAAAACATAAATAAGAATCTAAAAGATAAAATCGTAGAATTCGAAACTGAAAACGATCTCCTTAGAGATAGTGCAAAAACACTAAAAATCGATACCTCGAATGTCGAACAACTAGAATATAGTATGAGTAGATTAAAAAAACAGTTGAAGGATTTAGAGGAAACAAATCAAATGCTTGAAGAGAGTAATTTAAAGCTGAAAAGTAAAGAATTATCGGTAGATAATTTGGAGAAAACTCTGCAGAATTTGGGGAGTATTAATAGCGAATTAAAAGAAGAAAATCAGAGGTTACTGACGAAATTAGATACCCTAAAGGCTGAATGGTTTGAATTGACAAAACTTGAAGCTAAATCTTCTAATTTAGAAAAGCAAGTTCAAACTTTAAAGAAAGAAAACGAAGAGCTTAGGCAAAAAGACGCGATACTTTTAGCTAAAACTATTAATATCATGGAATCTCATAGTAAAGAACCAAATAAAATCGCAGAAAGTCCTATATCAACAGAATCTCTAATAGAGGAAAGAGAAAGAATGGAAGTAGTTGAACAAACTGAAATAATTGATACAATAGAAGAACGGCTAGAATTACAAAAAGATCTGATTACGACAGATATTTTAACAGATGCAGATAAGGAATCAAAACCAGTAGAAAAAAACTTAGAAAATGAAATGGCAAAAAAAGAAAACGTTACTCGTAAAAAAACATGCCCTAATTGTGGAAATACTAATAAAGCATATATTCGCGAATTTGACGATAAGACAAAAATAATTTATACGTATCCAAGAATCTACGCTAAAATGTATAGATGTGGTCAATGCGGAACTGAATGGCGATAGGGACTATTATTTAAATACTTGATTTCTTCGGGATTCCATCTGAACAAGAAACACCTACTTGGCAAAGACCACAACCATAAATAGGTATATTATAATGCTCTTGAATATATGGAACCGTACTAGAAACTTTTTCGTAGCATTTAGCCTTATCGTGTCCATCTTTTAGGGTTATTGCTCCGATGGGACAGCGTTTCACGCAATCTCCACACTTATTACAATATTCGTATCGGCTAGCGGCTCTTTTATTAGCATCAGAGGGCAATTTATAATTAATAACAAAGCTTCCACACCTCATTGCCTTACCTCGTTCATTAATAAATCCATCTGATATGCCGAATGATCCTAGGCCCGAAGCGAAACACATGTGTCTATGCGACCATGTGGACGCAAATACGCCTTGCCACGCATCTTTATGCTTTTTATATACCTTGAATAAATTTTTTTCGACCATCGGAGCTACACCTTCAACTCCAAACTCGTTTTTTAACTCATTTAGTAAGTACAACCAAAGTTTCTGATTCTCCTTTTCACCGTAAAGTCGGGTATGAGCCCATCGTTCGCTTGGCCATTCTTGAGAATATTCAAGGTTCTCTTTTTTAGTAAGCTTGTTCATTGGAAGAATAAACGCTACAACGGTAAGATTTTCTGTAGAATCGCAGTCTATATTTTTTAGTTCGCAATATTTAGTATATGCCTCTACAGGAGTTAAGTGAAAAGGTCCAACTAAGGTCTTATACTCTTGAAAAATGGGATCGTTTCCGGAACAAAAGCCAATAAGAACGTCAGGTTCCCAAAATAACGCGTCATCCACTCCAGTCATCCTATTGCCTTCGTCTTCTCTTAAAAATGCGTTTATCTTTTCTATAAACCAATCTTTATTTAGCATATCAGCTTCTTCTCATAGTTTAAATTTAAATTTATGATTTTTCAATTACTCTTTAAAAAACCTTTAAAAATCCAATAATTAAAAAAGAAAAAAAATAATGTGTAATGAGTTTTACCTTATTTTTTCGCAACGACTTCGTCTACCTGATGGACCATTACTTTAGAAGAATTTGAGTGTTTGCTTCCTAACCGTTTTTTGTTTAATTTATCGTCTATTCCAGCAATTTTTTTTACCATGTTTTTTCGGGCTTCAATGTCATATTGAGTTGTAATAGCTATTTGTTCCATAACTGGGCTCCCACCTCCATGGTAACCCCCAACGAGACTGATTCCTCCGGTTGCGGAACATAACATATCTCCAACATACCGCCAGAATTGTGCAGCATTTTCAGGTGCGATTTTTGGATTTCTCATAATATACTTATTGAGAACGTCGCTCAATTTAGGATTAACAAAATCGCCTTCGTGTGGAAATGTTGCTGGAATACCACCTGATATATCTGTTATTATCTCAGCTTCTCGAAATACATTTTCTCCAGTTAAACATCTTCCAACATTGGCGTAAATTGAGTTAGGAATAAAACTTCCAGGACCGAAAGGTATAAAACCCACACCAGGCATATATACTTCTGACTTTCCTAGATCAGAGGCAGTGTAACCCGCAGCGTACCCAAGTTCTGTAATCATGATTAATTCGGCCAATTTATGCCTTACATGGGAAGCGTTTGCGATGTTGTTGTATTCCGCAGCTAAAGCAGCTGTTCCCGTGATTATATCACCAATTGCTGGTTTACATCCCGAATAACTGTGTCTGTGAAAGAGCCCAAACAGTAAGGCGAGGGCTCCTCCATGATTGTTTTCACCGCATAAAAAGACTCTTTCCCATGGTACGAATACATTGTCAAAAATTAAATACGAATCCGTAGCTCCAGGCATGAAACCTCGAGGAAAATGTTCCCTCGCACGAAGATTATGAATAGTAACCACTTGAGTTACACCCTCATAATCTGCAGGTACCGCAAACGCTACTGCATAGTCTTTATCTTCTGGTCTTAGTGCTCTTGTTGGGATAACTAATAGCTCGTCAGAAACGGATGCTTCTGAAATATGTAGTTTACAACCAGCGACTATAATTCCATCCTTCTTCTTTTCCACAACATGTACATACATGTCGGGATCTGCTTGATCAGCGGGACGCTTAATTCGATCCCCTTTTACATCAGTTTGTGCGCCAGCTGCTACTAAATCTTCTTGTTGAAATCTTAGTAACCATTTTTTAAAATTCTCGTGGTAATTAGATTCTCCCTTATTTATTTTATCAGCCTCATACGAGACGTTATATATTGCATTTGCTGCATCGCACCCCATACATCGCTGAATGCATCCGCCAACTTTTTGACATAATTTGCGGGTCATGTCTTGCTTTTTATGAAGATCGTCAGTACTATGATGAATATGTGTAAATCTATTGATAACTTCACCCGTAAGATGAGATTTTACTTGAATTAAATCTTTGAATTCAGGATCGTCAAAGGCTTCGAATGTAGTTCCAATCGTATTTAAACAAGGTATTTGAAGGTCGTCTAAACGATCAATTTCTCTACCATCATAGTAAAGGTTAGATTTCATTCTCCCTAAATCTTTCATGTACTGTTCTTTTGTTCTAACCATTTTACATCAATTTTTTAAATTATTTTTTTGGTTTATTTCTTTAATATAATATGTATATCTATAATTATTTATGTTCCATAATAAGTAATAATTATCTTTTCATTAAAAAAAATAATCATAGTAAAATTAATCATGTTTTCTATTTTCTTGATAAATTTTTTCAAATAACTTAATATTATCACTATAAATATGAGATCGTTCTATTCTGTTTAGTTTAATAGCTTCTGGGGAACAAGTTACCGTACATACTCCACATCCATAACATTTCTTAGGATTTACTTTAGCTTTTTCCTTCTTTATTGTAATAGCGTTAAATGGACATCTTTTAGCACATAATGCGCAGCCCGTGCATAAAGAACTATTAATTTTCGCGATATAATTTGATTTAGCTGTACAATTTTCATTTTTTTCCTCAAAACGCGTCATTCCTCTTAATAGAGCGCAACAGCACGCACAACAACAACAAATTACTTGATGGATTGGACTCTTAGTATTTGCAACTGTAAAAACTAACCCTTTTTTAGATAGTTCGTTCGCTAGATTATGAGCTTCTTCACGAGTGATTTCTCGTCCTTCTCCTCTGCGTAGAAAGTATTCTCCAAACAAACCAACTTGAAAACAAGATTCTGAAATTGGAAACTTATCATTACATTCTCTTACGCCTAATATTTCTGTTCTGTTACGACAAGGACAATCGGTCACTACTATTGGTCCTTTGCAAGTGTCCAATATTCCATGAATTTCTTCAGCATTGGATATAACAGATTTGTGATCAATAGACGTGTTTATGGGAACTATTCTAGTGATTGGAGTTCCGGCGTCAGAAGACTCGTATCGTTTGTAAAACTTCTCTTCAATGAAGAATTGATGGTAAAGCTCGGCTCCTTTCTTTCCAAGTCTTTCGAATGTTTTTGAGTTTTTAAATCCCATATTTAAAAGATGTGCCATCGCCAAGAAATAGGAATAACCCCCAATATCATGAATAATGCCCGAATTGGTCATATCTTCTAGAATTTCTTTTACATTTTCTTTGCTTTTTCCAATTTTCTTTGCGATTTTGGCAATGGATTGAGGTTTAACAGTTAAGTATTGTGCAACTTCAGCCTCATCAAGAGTAAATAATAATTTAATGAATTCTCTAAACGCTTCTGATATTTTTCCATCAACAATAGGGATGTCGTTGGGGTATTCACGCATGTTTTGTAAAATTCGTTCATAAGGATCCATGAAATCTTCTGCTGTCATTTCTAAATTAGCCTTTTGACGGTAATATTAAATTTAGGGAATATACTAATGTGATTGTAATAAATATATCTAATTTTAATATCTTTGTGTGCAGAAATATAAGCTCACAAAGTCAATAGGCAAAAAAAAAAATTTAAAGGTACCTTCTATATCTTTTTACGATGTAGTTTTACTATGGTTATCATTTCTAAGAGGTTTGTATAATCTGTTGTTTCAGGATCGTCAGTTTTTGGGTTCCAACCGAATAGCATTTTTGACGATCTCCCGTGGTTTACAAGATACTATTTCATGATTCTTAATTTTTCATTTCTATTCCCTACAATTTCTACTTGAGGTTGGAAGTGATGGAATCCATGCCTTACCAAAAGATTGTCAGGATAAACTCGTATATTTTTCATCCAGCCAGAATCTTCGCCTCGACTTGAAAAAATAGTTATTATTCCCTCTAACCGGTGGTATTCTAATGGTGTTCTTCATTTTGTTCCCGTTAGTCTTCCTTTTGTTGTAAGAATTAAAAAAATTCTACCAAATCCAAAAAGAGGCAAAATTCTTAATCGATAAAATGGAAGAACTAAATACTTATTTAGCACTCTCCACTTTCTTAGAGTTTTTTTCTTTTCATCTACGTCGTCGTGGTTCAGATTATATAATGGAGACCCAGGTCTAGGTAATAGGTCCTCGTTAGGTTTCATCTTTTCTAACAAATTTTTTAATTTTTATGTAGTAACCATTTAATTAAATACTAAATTTTAATAATAATATTATTGTAATTATATAAGTTTGGTGTTTATCTATGTCAGGATTAGTGCTTCTTCCAGGATTAATTGGATACCTATTAACCGGTTTGTCTATAGTTCATGCCGTAATAGACGCGAGAAAGAATCGAATTCAGCGATTATTAATGCTTGCGACAATATTTATTTTTGCTGCTTTTTTAGAACTAATGGGGGTAATTACTGGTCTTTTTTCCTACGCAACAGAATTAATCATGATTCTTGATAGGGTTCCGGTGTCTATTACTTTATCTTGGGTGGGCATTATTTACAGTTCTATGATAATTACTGAGCGCTTAAATCTTTCCTTATGGCAACGAATACTTACAACAACCTTGATTGCACTTAGTCTAGATTGGGGGATGGATCCAATTGCCGTAGAAACGAATGCATGGATGTTTGGCGGAGGAGAATACTTCAACATTCCTGCGTATAATTTTTTTGGTTGGTTTTTTATCCCTATAGCTTTTCTAGTGCCTTATGGTTTAAGTTGGGAAAAAGATAGGAAAAAACTTAGACTTCTTAATGTTGTAGAAATCGATGCCAAAGGTTCAATTCTTCGCAAATTGTATACGCTCTTACTTGTTGTTCCATTAGGATTGGGAATATTAATGTTAGTTGGATTACTTAATCGAATCCCTTTTATATCTAATTTACCATTAATATATCTCGTCGTATGGGCAATTTTTACTATTGTGTGGGCTTCCGGTGTTATAATTTGGAAGAAAGATAACTTAAAACTCACTAGATGGTATGATCTAATTCCATCATGTTGTTTATTATTAATTGCTTTTTATTACGTAATTACTAGTTTTATTCTAAGCTTTTTCACATTAGGATTATTAATGTTAGTAACGACTTTGCCTTATCTACTTGCTTTTATTTTTACAATGCGAAAGAACCGAGTTATCGAGGAATCCATTTAGGTACTTTTCCCTTGTAGTCTATATATTCTTGTCCAAATAATGCTTCTAGCTGATTTCCTTCAAAGGTAGCCAATCTATCGTAAATAACTATTATTACAATCCATATCACAATACTAATCAAGGAAATCGATAAAAAGATGCATGCGAGATAAATTAAGAGAACACCAAAATACATCGGATTTCTTACATGCCCAAGTATTCCGTTCGTTATAAGATCGTTCTTATTTTCTTGGTCTCGAAATAACACATTGTGCGCAGCGCGTATAAACGCGAAAGCTACGGCGATGATAATAATAAACAGGATAAGTCTGATTATCTAAGGAACAAAACTATTCAACAAAGTTGAAAACGAGAAAACTAACGAATCTAGAATCCAAATTGTAGTGAAAACAATAGCAGAAAGTCCTTGCTTTAGATGAGAATGTGATGCTTCGATTCCTAACCTATGTTCATGATTATGGCTCATTTTTAATGATCTATAGTCTTGAACTTATTAAATTTTAATGATTAACAATTAAGTGTTAATTTATAATCCAAAAATTAGTCGCGCCTAATAAAAATTTTCTATAGTCCAGTTTTCTATAAAAATAATTTGAGTTAATCTTTAAAAGATGTCTTATCTTTAAGCCAATGAATGTTTCTTTTTTGTATATTTTCTTTTTCTTGCTTATTTAGATTATCATCTCTTTCTTTCCTAAATATCATGATAAATTGGTGCACAATACTCGGTATCCAAGAGTAGTTTATCCCATATAGATGAAGCTTTTTATTTACATCATACCATACAATTTCACCTTTTAGAATAAAACCTATTTGACTTAAGATCCGTGCAATATCAGCATTTAAAAGATGGTATTGCCCTTGATTATACATATTCCCTATAAAAACTGCACAATAGCTCCCAGGTTTTAGAATTTTAAAGCAATCTCTAAATACATCTCTAATTAACGATTCCCAATCTTTTTTTCTTCTTTCATTGTAGTTAGAATCGCTACTAAATCTTGATAATTTCGATTTTTCTGAATATACTCCCTTAGCTTCTTCTCCGACCTTTTTATACGTACCTTTTGACTTCTCAACCGTGTCCATTTTCCAATACGGAACATCTGTTAAGATAAAATCAAATCTTTTTCTTTTTTCAGAGATAAAATTCTTAAGAATTTCACGAGAGTCCCCGTGTATTATTTTTTGGGGTTTTAAAGATTCTAAATCACATATAGTTAGATAAATATCAATCCAATCCTTATTAATTTCAATCCCAATACCATTTCGATTACTCAAGTGGCACCCAATTAAAGTTCCTCCAACGCCACAAAATGGATCGAGAACAAATTCTCCCTCTTTTGTGAAAGTTTTTATCAAAGATTCACATAATTCGGGAGGTTTTTGTCCCCCGTGCTTGTTTCTTAGTTTAAGTTGAAAACTAGGGGGATAACCTTTTGGAATCACTGATTTAGTAGAAAATACCCATTCTTTACCCGTTAAATCGTTGAGTTGATTATCAATATCGTAAAATCCACGAGAAGCTTTGATATCTGAGAACAGTTCTATTTTTTTAATATTTTATTCACCAAAAAGTACTTTTTAAATATCTTATTGTAAACTACAGGCAAAATTATGACAATATAATAATAAATTTAATAAAGATTTTTAAACCTTAATTGAATCTATTTTAATAATCTTAAATCATCTAAAAGCGGATAGTATATGAATTTGTATAGTATTGATGACAAGGGTAATTTAATCGAATTAAGTAAATTAGAGTTTGAAAATTATCATGTGTATCTTATTGACGATATAAATAAGAAAACTCTATATGTTTGGGTAGGAATAGAAGTTCCTCAATATAAAAAAGACTTAACTGCGGCATGGGCAAGGAGATTCGATAAGGATCGTGGAGGTGCGTGTAAAATATTAATAATGATGCAAAAAAGAGAATATGGTTCATTTCTATCTATGATGGATCAGTTAAAAAAAGGATTAATACCAGGTAAATCTACTGAACGCAGACCCGAATTGGTTTTACTAGGCCCAACAGAAGAACTATCCCTAACAACCGAGGAAGAACCCGAAGAGATTAAGGAAGAAATTGATGAGTCAGGGACAGTAGCTTGGTTAAAACAACTTGTAGAACACAGAAAACCCTTTACTGAGGATTTTATAGAAGGGGCAATCCCTTCGGCAATAGAAGCGGAAGAACTTGCAATCGATGAGGAAATAGGTTTAGAATCACAAATCAGAGAAGCAGCTTATTATTTATTTTTAAAAAAGTATTCCTATAACGATTTATGTTGGCTTTTAGCCGAAACTATTCAAAAAATAAACCTTGGAATGCCTTCGCTTGAAGATATTCGTAAAAAGGCAGAGGAAGTATTTAGTTCTTCTAGCACATATGATGAATTATGTTGGTTGAATGCTGAGATGGATCTTTTAATTGATCAACAATTTCTAGAGAAAAAGAAAATTTTTAATTAGAATAAAAAAAAGAAAAAATCGCTTATTTTTAAGCTTTAACCATAATTAGCATCATTTTAAAGCGCTCTAAAGCGTTAAGAGCATGGGGATCATTAGCGGGCATCGTTATCATTTGCCCTTTTTCTAAAATATATGGCTTCTTAGAAATTATAATTTCTACTTTACCTTCAAGAACATAAACTAACGCATCAAACGGAGCTGTGTGTTCACTTAAACCCTCGCCTTTATCGAAAGAAAACAAAGTTACAGTGCCTATTTTTTTATTGAGCAACATTCGACTAACAACAGCGCCTTCTTGATAATCAAGTAAACTCTCTAAATCTAAAATTTCAGGATTTTCACTCAAATATTTCACGTCTAATTTTTAATTTTTATGATTAATTAATAAGTATAATTGTAAAGTGTTTATAAACCTAAATTCGAACATGTTTCATTTTTAGTTAGAAAGAAAAAAAGCAAGTGCAATATTGATAAAGGCTTAACAAATAATTTAATTAAAAAAAACTGATTAAATTTCAATATAAAATAGTTCTTATCCTTCACTAATTAAAATTTAGATTAACAATGACAACAGAAAAAAAGATTACCTCTAAATCAAAAACACTTAAAATCTTCACTGAATTCGATAGAGAAGGGAAGATTATTTTACATCATGGAGATTCACTAGAATTCTTGAAAACTCTACCAGACAAAAGCATTAATTTAATCGTGACTTCACCACCTTACAACATTGGCAAAGATTACGAGGAAAAAGCAACATTAGAGGATTATTTGAAGAATCAAGAAATTATCATTAAACTGATTTGTAGGAAGCTTAAAAGTGAGGGTAGCATTTGTTGGGAAGTGGGAAATTACGTAAATAATGGAGAAATTTATCCATTAGACATCTATTTTTACGAAATTTTCAAAAGAATAGGAATGAAATTAAGGAATAGAATTGTTTGGCATTTTGGACATGGTTTACATTGTAAGAATCGATTTTCCGGAAGATATGAGACAATTTTGTGGTTTACCAAAACAGATAACTATATTTTCAATTTAGATCCGATAAGAGTCCCCTCCAAATATCCTGGGAAACGCGCATATAAGGGACCAAATAAAGGACAATTGTCTGGAAACCCATTAGGAAAAAACCCTTCGGACGTCTGGAAAATATTAGAAGATGATTGGATGACCGCTTTCTGGGAGTTCCCTAACGTTAAATCTAATCATCCAGAAAAAAGTATTCATCCTTGCCAATTTCCAATAGAATTAGTAGAAAGATGTATTCTTGCACTCACAAACGAAGGAGACTATGTTTTAGATCCTTTCTGTGGTGTAGGAACGACCTTAGTTGCGGGATTAAAGCATTCAAGAAGGGTGATTGGTGTAGACAAAGAATTAGAATATATTAAAATAGCTAGGAAAAGAATTTCGCAATTATTTGATGGAAACTTAAAATTTAGACCTTTAGGAAAAAAAGTGTATCAGCCCTCAGGGCGAGAAAGCGTATCTAAAGTCCCAATTGAATGGAAAGATTACAATAGATAAAAAAATTGGATGCTTCAATCACTAATTTATAGTAAGATCAATTCCCTAAGCCTTTCTAACATAATTATCAACTT
>JAGXOB010000048.1:11216-15253 GCA_019894735.1 Promethearchaeota archaeon
ATTTAAAGTAGGAACTACTGCTATATTGTATGGACCAAGAAAATTTTGATAATTATCGAGAATTACAGAAACATCTTGATAGTATGCCGGTCGGTTATCCAGCCACAGAATCTGGTATTGAAATTAAAATTTTGAAGCACCTTTTCACTCCAGAACAAGCTAAAATCGCATTAAAATTGAATTTTATGGCGGATCCATTAAATAAAATTTTCAGAAGATTAAAAAAAAGTGATTTTTCTTTAGAAGAATTAGAGGATAAACTAGATGAGATGTATTTCAACGGTTTAATTAATCGGGGTTTAGTGAAGGAAGGAGAAACAGAGACGAAATATTATGGAAGCGCTCCTATTGTAGTAGGCTTTTTTGAATACCAATTGAATAGATTAACACCCGAATTTTTTAAAGATGCTCATGAATACTTACACCACACATTTTTCAGCGAAGAATACCATAGTTCAGGTGTTCCTCAATTACGAGTGATTCCGTTAAATCAGACTGTAAATAGTGAACAGTCAATAGCGCAGTACGACGATTTAAAAGATTTAATTGAAAATATTGGGGAACCAATAGCAATCATGGAATGTATATGTCGAAAAGGGGCAGATCTCATCGGGGAACCATGCACGAGGACTAAAATACGCGAATCTTGCTTATCGTTTAGGACCGCTGCTAAAAGTTTTATAGAAAAAGGTTTGGCTCGGGAAATTTCGAAAGAAGAGGCGTTAAAATTTTTAGAAAAAGCAGAAGAGGATGGATTGGTGCTACAACCAGGAAACTCTCAACGACCAATGAATATATGTGCATGTTGTGGTTGTTGTTGTGGAGTACTTACAAGTCATACACAGTTACCCGAATTTGCTCATTTATTCGCTACTAACTACCGTGCTGAAGTAGATACCGAACTATGCGTAGTGTGTGGCGTCTGTGAGGACCGATGTAATGTTGATGCAATTCATGTAGAAGACGATTTCGCGGTAGTAGATAAAAATCGATGCATAGGTTGTGGAGTTTGCGTTCCTACTTGCACATCTGAAGCAATATCGCTTATTAAAAAAGAAGAAGAGATACTCCCTCCAAGAAATACTCTAGCGACTTTCACAAAAATAATGGATAAAAAGGCAGAATTGGCGAGAGCAGAAAAAACTCAAATTCAATAATTTTTTTTTAAATTTAAGTTGAGAGGGCACATTTTGGGGTTACCAGGCATCACGAAAGAGCAGATGGCCGAAGTAGACCGAATTATGGTTGAAGATTTTAGAATCCCTATTGAATTAATGATGGAGCACGCAGGTTTAAACTTAGCAAATTTAGCAATAAATTTATCAAAACCTCCTTATTCTACCTACATAATAATTGCTGGTACGGGAAACAACGCAGGAGGGGGCATTGTTACTGCCAGACGCTTAGCTTCTTGGGGATTGAACGTTGAAATTATCCTTCCTAAGGGTGTGGGCAAACTTAATGACATTCCCAAAGCCCAGTACATAAGAGCGAAGCAACTTGGAATTAAAATTGTAAATGAATTACCAGAAGATTATTTAGATTTTAAAGATGGAAGTTTTTTTATTGATGCGTATCTCGGATACGGGTTCACTCCACGACAAGATGAAATATCTAAAAGTGTATTTAATTTTCTTTCAAACATAAATAATTTACTTTCTTTGGATATTCCCTCTGGACTCGACGCAACAACGGGACAAAATTATTCGGGTATCAATCCTAAAGCAACTTTAACGCTAGGGTTCGTTAAAAAGGGTTTGCTTATTACAGAGCGCAAAAATATCGGAAGATTATTTGTTGCTGACATAGGTATTCCTCTAAGTATTTATTATGATATTTTAAGAAATCATTGGAACCTCACTAATACAAAAGCTAGTTTAGAAAAGCTATATTTTGCATTTAAGAACAATCCTATACAGAAAGTTGAAATAAATAAGAAAAAAGATTTAGAAAAGAGTTATTGGAATATTTCTTGAATTAGTTTTTTACCACGTCTTCTACTTTTAAATATAAATAAAAATCTTTTTATTGTATTCGAGGTTTACAAAATTAAATCATATTCCGTAATTATTTAGAATTCATAAAATATAAGATAATGATGAGTGCTATAGAAAATTCCATAATTAAAATTGATGTTAATAATTGTACAAAATGTAAAGAATGCGTCAAAGATTGCGTAGCTAATTTGTTTTATATTGAACAAGACCTGCTCCATATTGTTGATTCGTTTGAAGATCGTTGCATAGAATGCGGACACTGTGAAGCCGTGTGTCCGGTAAATGTTATTCGATTAAAGTTTCATGAAGAAGGAGAACTTGAGCTCACTTCGGTAAGAGAAGAGATTCCAACGTATGATAAATTTTTGAACCTGGTTTTAAAAAGGAGGTCAATCAGAAGATTCAAAGAAAAAGCTATTCCTAAAGATTTAATAGAAAAATTATTGAAAGTTGGAAGATATTCCCCAACTGGCGGTAATTCTGAAAATGTCTACTACACTGTTGTGCAAGATAAAAATATTGTAACTACTATATCAAAACACATAACTAGTAGATTAACTAAACTCGTGAACGCGCTTGAAGATCCTAAGGGGCGTGATATGTTGAAGAAAAGCAAGTCAGAAGAAGAAATTAACCAAGCTCTTGAAAATCTTCCGAGCATAAAAAGAAAACTCGAAATGATAGAAAAAGGAATTGACTTCTGGTGTTGGAATGGAGAGCTAATTATTATTCATGGTGATAAAGTTGAAGGAGGGATACCCTCGGATACTGCTTTAGCTGCAGCTCATATCATGCTCGCTGCGGAGATTCTTGGACTTGGAGCTTGCTCGTTAGGGTATTTAACGAATTTTTTTAATGAATATCAAACAATTAGAGAATTAATAAAGATTCCTTCTAATCATACCGTAGGGTATTGTTTTACAATTGGTTATCCAGATGTAAAGTATAAAAGAATCCCCGCCCGAAAGCCCTCAAGAATTCAATGGCTCTAAAGTTTTTTCCTTTCTTTTTATATGTAACCACTGGTTATGAGCCATTTTTGCACTAAAGTTTTTATTCCAGTAAGACTTAAAGTAAATAGAAATTTTATTAAAAAATTCTAAAATTTAAAGTGTAAATATGATGAGTGAAGAAAAAAGCGATGAAACTTTTTGGAAAGGAATGGCAAAGAAGCATTGGGTGTTCTTTCTAATACTAGGGCTACTTGTTGTAGGATTAATTATCGGATTTTTTACAATACTATTAACTTATGTTGCCAATTCTGATCTTGGTGGCTACGGTACATGGAATCTTGGTCAATTTTCAGTTGGAACTGGCATAGCATGGTTTCTATTATTAATTTTATGGGAACTATTGATAGGATTCCTTCCATTTATTGGAGTATGTTGCCTTTTTGTAGCAATATACTGGTTTGTAGTAGTATCCGAAGAAGATAAAGTAGCGTTTAAAGCGAGAGAGAAAAAAGAGAAGAAAAAGAAACATCGTCAAAAAGAAGGCGGTGGTATTACTTTCTTGTTTACTATTGCGTTCCTAATTGTAGTGTTTGTCGAGGGTCATTGGTTAACTCCAGTTGGTAATCTACCATACAGTTACTGGATTCAAGCTTGGTTAACTGGATTTATATGGGTGTGCATAGTTGCGGGAATCCCTATATTAATACTAGCTATACTATATTTGGTCTATAAAAGCAAAAAATCTAAATAAATTTCCTATTTTTTTTTTTAATTCCGTGAGGAATATAAAAATTAAGTGTATTTCTACAATTTATTTTTCTGTCGGTTGAAATATTCCCTTCTCAATCAAGTCAAAAATAGTCTGATAATCTTTAGGAGTGCAAGCATTTTCGGGCAATAAATAAAGCGAATAAAAATAATCGAAATTATTTTCTTTCATAAAACTTCGAGCTTTAGCAACCATATCTTTCTCAGATGTGCTCAGCTTGATCTTAGGGTTTTCTACAATTTTTAGGCGATAAAGAATCGAAACATTCAAATGTTTTTCTATTAATTCATTCATTTTGTGGAAGGGTTTCAAAATTCC
>JAGXOB010000049.1:0-14839 GCA_019894735.1 Promethearchaeota archaeon
TGTTATGTACTTGTTCAAGCTCCTTGGGCTCCCTTACGAATTTTGATTGGAGATGCGGTAATAAGGGGAGAATTAATCTCCTAATTCTAATATCTTCGTATGCAATTGGTGGTTATATAATGTATAGAATTGGCAAAAAAAGAAAATGGAGACCCCCTGCTCATTTTGAGATTGAATGACTAATCTTAAATCAAAAATTTACTTTTTTTTTAATTGAATAAGTTTAAAAAAATATAGAACTTTTAAAAATTATAGGTTTTAAAAAATCCAATAAAGTAATATAAGGATTTTGACTTATGAAGACTGAATTTAATATTGGATTTGATTATTCTCACCAGAATAAACTAACTATTGAGGATCCTGGCTTTAATGATTTTATAGAATATCTCTTCAATTCAGATTTAAAACTGGGGAAAATTGAGGCAGGAATTACCTACGAAAAATTATCAGACTACAACGTTTTTATAATCGGAGTTCCTTTTGCTGGCTCACACTTAAATTCTGAAGAGATTGAATATTTGACTAGATATGTTAAAGATGGAGGATCTCTTTTAGTTGTAAACGATAAAGGAGGAGATATAGAAAACAAAAATAATTTAAATGATCTAACAAATATTTTTGGTATTGAGTTCAATCCTGATCAGCTTTTTGATAACGAAAATTACTCAAAAGACATTTCTCGCCCAATAATTAAGGATTTTAAAACGCATTTTATTACGCGAGATATCCTCCAAATTATTCACTCTAATGGATGCACTATAGAGATTGATAAATCAATAGAAACCGAAGATATCGATGTTTCCGCTATAGCATTCTCCTCTGAAGAATCCGCTTGGCATAAAATCTTTGACGGAGAGGATTGGGTTGACGAACCCATAGAGAAGGCGCCTATAATCGCCATTGGTCATTATGGTATGGGAAAAATCGTAGCTATAGGAAATTTGTCCCTATTTTCGGGATTTCATGCATTATACGGTATACACGCTGCCGATAACTTTAAATTGATTTCTAACATCATTTCTTGGCTTATGAATAAAGCTCATTCCCAAGAAGCGCAGTTATCGCAATCGATATACACCACAGTTCCAATTGAACAAGATTTATATTATTGGATGAAAGAGAAACTTGATGAAGAAAGATGGAAAAATGTCGAAGAAATCGTAAATTTTGCGCTTAAAGTTGTTAAGTTCAGGATGAGAAAACAAGATAGTCAAGAAGAATAATTTTATGTCATTAAGATTTACTTAAAAAAATAATTATCAAGGTTTTTTGAATGATTCAAACGGATAAAGAAGAAATTTTAATCGGATTATTATCAGACACGCATGTCCCCCAAAGAACAGGCAATGTACCAGATGTTGTGATTGACGATTTTAAAAATAGGAACGTTGACTATGTGTTTCATATGGGAGATTTCACCTCCTATAAGGTGTATAAAAAACTCATCGAGACTTTTGGTAAAGATAAAGTTGTAGCAGTACGGGGTAATATGGATTTTGATTCCAATTTAACAAATACTCTTCCCGAGAAATTAGAATTTAAAATTTATAAATTTAAAGTCTTAATGCTTCACGGAATGGGCGGTCCAAACATTATAATAAAAAGATTAATTAAAAAACTAGATCTACTTAATTCTGATTACGACATCGTAATTTTTGGGCACACTCATAGACCAGTTAATGAAAAACAGGACGGTATTTTATTTTTTAATCCGGGAACAACTACTCCAATAGATAACAGGTTCACTGTAATAAGCTCTTATGGATATCTAAGAATTTCAAATGAAAAAGTGGAGTCAGAGATTATCTACCTGTAATATAAAAAAGAAATTTTGTTTACTAAAATGGGTCTGAATCCATTGACTTTCCGCTTAACTTCTTATAGTGATTTAACACAGCCTGTCGAGCAGCGTACACAAAAGCTCTTTTCACGTTTACCCCAGTAATAGCTATGGTTTCATAAATTAAACAGTGGTTAAGTTTTGCGGTGTCGAGTACTTGCCTTAGCTTAGAAATGTCTATTATATCGTCTAAATCTCTTTTGTTTGCTAAAACTACTATTGGCACTTCAGGTGGATCGAAAGGTGCAGCTGGAATTAATTTACTTCCATAGAGTTTAAGAAGTTCTTTAAGAGACCATATATTTTCTCCCCATTGATCTATTAGACTGTCCCAGGTGAATATCACGGCGTCTGTTCCTTTTAAAACTGTTTGGCGTTGGAATTTATGTCTGCGTTGCCCAGCAACGGTGTAAACTTGAAAAACTACATTTGATACTCTTGCTACAACACGATCAAAAAATAGCGTCCGTCCAGTAGGGTCTTGAATCTGTTGCATATCTCCACTTGCAAGGCCTTCTCGATTATAAACCCATTCTAATGCCGTGGTTTTACCACCGAGAGATGGACCATAAAAACAAATTTTAAAGACTAAAGTACCGTCTCCTCGTCTACTTGGCAATGGTTATGACCTCTTTTGCAATTAAAATCAAGTTTGATTTTATAAACTAATAATAATAATTATTTATTAAACTTTGTAAATCAAAAAGTTTTTTCTTCTCGGTTAGCTTTATATAAAAGGGTTATGATATTTATTATCTTCTGGAGTATAAATTGTTTTTAATTTAATTTCTTTATCAATCAATCCCTCAATGTGGCATAAGTATTCATATTCATCCTTTACACATAGAGTTATTGCAACTCCGTGTTTATTCATACGAGAAGTTCTTCCAATACGGTGGATATAATTTTCTGGATATTTTGGAATGTCGTAATTAAAAACATGAGAAATATTATCAATGTCTAATCCTCTCGCCGCTACATCTGTTGCGATGAGCAAATTTATCCTATGATCCTTAAAACCTTTTAGAATCTTTTCTCTCTGATATTGAGATAAATCTCCCGAAATGAGATCTACTTTGTAATCGAAATTATTTAAGGATTTTAACTTGTCGCTTAACCAAGTAGCTGTTCTCTTTGTATTAACGAATACAAGAAGGTGTGCAGGTTTTTCTCTTCTAAGAATCTTGAGGAAAATTTTAAACTTATCCCTGTATTGCTCAATCATATAATAGAATTGTCTGGTATTTCCAACGGTTAAGTCATCTTTACTTAAATTTAAGAATTGGAATTGATTTTTCGAATATTTTTTCACTAATTCTCGAATTCCGTTGTCAAAAGTAGCAGAGAAAAGCATGAATTGGTACTCGCTATGAATCTGATCTAAAATATACTTCACATCGGGAGTGAACCCCATGTCAAACATTCTATCAGCTTCATCAACGACAACAAATCGCATATCGTTTAATCTCAGCTTTTTCCTCTTATACAAATCTATTATTCTTCCTGGTGTTCCGATAATAATGTTTATGCCATTTTCTAATTGTGTAATTTGATTATTTATCGAAACGCCACCATAAATTGGAAGCGCCTTTACTTTTGAGTTTCCTAAATCTCTTATAACTTCGTATATTTGCATTGCTAATTCCCTAGTTGGGACTAAAATTATAGCTTCATTACGCGTGTAATTCAGACTTTCGATTATTGGAAGTACAAAAGCTAATGTTTTACCACTACCCGTTCTCGCTTGAGCCATAATATTTTGGCCCTTTAAAATTAAAGGAATAGCTTTTTGTTGGACAGGTGTGGGTTTAACAATTTTATTTCTTTTTAACTCATTAACGTTATGTTCGTTAATTCCTAATTCTGTAAAATTCAATTTAAATATTCACTAAAAAGTTCTTAATTTTTCACTCTTATTCAAGTAAATAATATATTTATAAAAGATAAACTTATCTAAAATGATAAGAACAGCATAATTACTTAATTTCTTTTTACATTAAACCTTAAAAACAACTCCTTTCGTTAAGTTATCCAACTTAATTAATTTTTGAGTAATGAACATCCTTACTTTCTCAGAAGTTATCTTTGGGTTGTTATATACTAGATCTTGCACGATAGAATGATATTTTTGGCTTTTTTTTGCTAATTTTCTATGAAGTTCATTTTCGTTATCATACATTGGGATCGGGAAAGAGAACGGCCTTTTATGAATATGCCTGCTGGATTTAATTAATTTTATGTTTTTAGATAGGATTGGAGAGTTGAAAATAGCTGATAAATAATACGCCTCGTTCTGTGAATCTGTAGAATAGTAGTAATTTTCTGAACAGATTATGATTGCCTTTTCTTCATTATCGATAACTGCTGATTTTAAGCGAGAGCCGCTCGCGTTATATACGACGATGAATTGCTTATTTTTAACTTGTTTGGTTAATTTATTCCAGTAATTTAAATTTAAAAAAAGGGTGGTGATAGCACTCGTTTCTTTCTTGTTTTCTTGGTAAAATAAATTAAGTTTATTATAAAATTCCAACGCCTTTGGGTTTTTTCGAAGATGATTTATGTCCAATCTAAAATCCAAATTTATTGGTAAGAAAACATCTTTGAATTGTTTTATGTAAAAGGGGACCAAATCTTTGTTTAAAAAAGTCTTAAACTTGAACTTGCTTTCAATTTTTACATTCTGAAATGAATATTTCCATGTTTTCTTAATACGTGAAGTAGCTTCAAGATCGGAAGAAATATATAAGTAATTGCCTTCTATCTTTTTCGTTTTAAAAAAAACTAAAGATCGGGGGACTAAAGTCGCCCCTTGGAAAAATTTGGATTTATACTCGCTGTGGGAAAGCGAATCTAACAATTTTATTTCTTCTTCGGGTAGAATAATCTTCGCTCCGTTTTCGTCAAAATCTAAACTGGTGTAATTGGTTGTCTTCTGAAGATTAAGATCGCCATCATAAACTCTAGTTTTAATTGGGTATTTTTCAGAAATCCGAATTTTGGTTTTTTTCCCTATATATTTTGCTTTTAAACAGATATGTTCTACATTAAAGATGTTGCTGTTTGGAAAATCCCATATTTCAATCTTATTAAATACTGAAAAGGCACGGAACTTAAAGCAATGATCTCCATTTAAAACGCTTTTAGTAAGAACAAAAAAGATATTTCCTCCCACTTTTAAATACGACAAGGGTATAGCGTAAAAAAAAATTGACGCTAACTCGATGTGTGTGATATATTGGCTCGAAGGTTTAATCCCTAAAGTTTCAGATAAAGTACGAATTTTGATTTGATACTTTTTGTTAGTGATATCTTTATATGTTAACCAAGGGGGGTTACCTATGATTAGATCAAATGAATTAAGAAGTTCTGATAAATTCATATCTAAATCGGTTTCATATTGCTCAGGAAAAAGAGCGTCTACCAAAAAAATATTGATTTCCGGAAGTTCACTTAGCCCTACTTCGTTAACTTCAAGAAGTAATAATAAGATATTTATTTTTACCGTTAGAGTTGCTAACGGATTGATATCAAATCCAAATATGTTTTCTATCGCTTCAAACTTTAATGATTTCTTAATATTGGAATTTAATATTTTAACTATGAGCTCTATTAAAAAACTACCGGAGCCGCATGAAGGATCTAATACTTTTATTCCAACCTTATAGCTGTCATCAATCATTTCTTTAACAAGGTTCGAAGGAGTGTAAAATTCTCCTATTTTATGTCTTGTTATAACCAGAAAAAATTGTTGGTATAATTCTTGAAAGATATCTTGAGGAGAAAAGAGAGAATTTCTTAATAATAAACGAATTTCACTTGTAATATCTCTTTCTAAACTAGGGCAGAAAAAAAATTCTAATTCCAGTAAACCTCCCTTTTTAACAAGGTTTTTTTCGTTTAGATCGCTAGATTTAACTATTATTAGGGTCTTCAGAACTGAAGCAAAGTAAGAATGTTTAAGAAAAAGAGAGTCATCAATTTCCTTACCGTATATGTTTTTAAAAATGGATTCCCAAAGGCGATATTTTTTTTGAAACTCTGTTTTGTTCAAATCTTTTTGTTTTGTTAGGAACTTCGCAATATTTCTATAAATCTCTGAACCTAAACCAAACATCTTGGATAATTGCTTAGAATCAATTATTTTTTTGTTCTCGACCATTCTCTCTCAAGTATAAAATCCCAATCAAATTTATCAGTAGAATTAGCAGGATTAAGTTTATTTAATTCTGAAGAATTATTATCTTCATCTTCAATTTTACCTAATTTCTCATTGCTCTTATTTTCTGTCATTTAAATGGGCACGCTGACTCATATCTACTGCTTTATATAATAAATTAAAAGTAAGTTTATTTGTTCTTAGTATGAAAAAAAAACTCGATTAATTACTTCCCCCTCATAAACGAGGGGAGCATTAAACTAAAAATCTCTGCTATTTTTCTTAATTTTGCTGCTTCTCTAATTGAAGTAACAATCAAAATTGATTTTTCTAATTCTTCTTTAACTAACGATCCTCCTGAGTATAAGGCTTCCTCCGAATTGAAAACTAATAAATACCTAACATTAGGATTATTTATAATATTAACTCCAGACATTGCTTTTAAATCGTCGTAAACCTCCTGAAATTCTTTTGGAATGCCTCCTCTATCGTTAGTAATTATTAAAATGGGAATTCCTTTTTGAGTTAGCTTCTTAATCTCATTGGCATAAAATCTATCAATCTTTGGGGATACGATATTTAACTGCTGTTTTGTTGAAATAACTAGGTTAATTAATTGTTCATTAAGTACGTTTTTACCTTCAGAACCCCCTGAAGACTTTAAATTTATCATCCCAACTAATGATAAAATTTTGTTCTCTAGATTTTGAACCTCATTCTTAAGCCTTGAATTTTCGGTTCTTAATTCTATAATTCTGTCAGACAAATCTAATCAACTTTAGTTTCTAAATTCTCAATTTAAATATAATAAATATAAAATAATACTTTAACTTAATTTTTTCCATGGTTTTCCAAAAAGCATATAACTTGATATAGCTAAAGAGCTTTCTAAATCAATGTTTTTAGTACCCTCTTCAGCGGATAAATCTTTAAACTTCTGTTCTACAAGTTTAGTCATTTTATTTGCCATACATGCTTGGCGAGCTTTCAGTAGAGAAACCCCTTGACTATGGTTGTTAAACAAATTATTGTAAAAATTAGCTATTATTTCATTTGTCTCGTTATCAAAAATAGGATAAGTCCTAGACATAATTCCGATAATTCTTTCGTAATCAAAATTTTCTACAATTTCACCAAATGTTCTTAGAACATTTTTTAGCTTTGTTCCTTGAGTATCGTAAATTTGGGAATTAAAAAACAAGAAAGGATGTAAACTGGACTGACTGGACAGAATTGAACTGTTAATGTCATTAAAAGTAATAATTTCGTTATCATTCGTTATAAAAAAGCTATCCCGGGGATTCCATTTAGAATAAAAGATATTACCGACAAAATGGATGATATGGTGTGACCCGCTTTTTATATGTGCCAAAATGTTATCTCGAGAAGAATCAGGGCCTACTATGATGGAAATTTGTTCTACTTCTTCACGAATGTTGAAAAATTCGATGATGTAGTTAAACTCGTTGATTCCCGCATCAAAAGGGAAAATTAACTCATTAGCTTTAGTCTCTTCGTTCCATCTGATTGGATCTGAACTATTCGTGCATTCTATTACCAAGACATTAAATTTATTTTGTATCTCTAAACTCTCCTTTTGTTCTTCAGGTTCGTACCCAAATGTTACGCCTCCTAGCGGAGGTTCTCCAATTATATAGCCAATGGAGTATTTTAATAAGAAAAAATTGTTGTCATAAACCAATTCAAAAGGGATTGTCATTTCGTCCAAAATGAAATATATTTCAGGAATTGTGTTTAAAGATTTTATTTCGAACTGTTTTAAGAATGTTCTAATTTTCTTAGGTAGAAAAATATATAGTAGTCTACCAAATTCGTTAACTGTAAAATTATAGGTTTTTACCAGACTATCTGAGAAGATATCATTGTATAAATCGATTATTTGAGCGTCGTTCCAATATTCATCATGAATTTTTCCTTCGACTATTTTATTTTCATGAGATATCATTCGAACAGATATTAACCCTTCAGTGTTTATTCTAAATATCATCTGTTTTATTACAAACCCCTCCTCAAATCCTGCGAAGATATCATCATCTTCTCCAAAAGAATAGATATCTCTTTCAAGATTTTTTGTATCGTTATGTAATAATACTGGGTTGTTAATCAACGCTACCAAATTCTTATCCAAGTAAGGTAGTATTTTTTGAGCTAGATCAAAATCTTTTTCCTCATATATAGCGCGATAAAACATCATTCTCCAGAAGTCTTTTTGTTCTAATGAGAAAAAAAGTGACTTAAATTGCCATAAGAAATTACACGTATAAAAAAAATGGAATATTTGCGCGTTTGTTTGAGGAATTTTTAAATGAGTGGTTAACTTTTCAAGTGACTGCAAAAGATATTTCTTTTCCTTCATTTCTACAAACTTTTTACACGCTTCAACCCATAATTCAATTAAAATGTTATCGTACCCGAGATCAGTTTGAAATAAAAATAAGTCTTCTAAGAAATCGTAAATATCAAAAGCTATTTCAAATCTATTTCTAGTTATAGCGAAATCTATAAATTTCCTAATGTAAGTGACTGCATCTCCATAGGACTGATACGCATGAATTTTAGAATATATGTTTTTAATTAAAATTATAATCCAAGTATACTCTCCAATGTTGTTCATGTAATAAATGAGTTCTTCTAACTCTCCTAAAATTGTGCTAAAATTTCTCTCGTTAATCGTAATTTTCCCTATATTACTAAATTCATTCTTTAAATATCCTGGGATTCGATTGACTAATATTTTATTCATTTCTTTAACGAAATCCTCAGAATTCTCCATAAGCTGATAATACATATTAACATTTTCTATAAATACATACAGAAATAACGCTCTCTTACTCGGTTCCAACTTATATATAATTCTCCCTAACACTTCCATACTTAGGTGAAAGAATTCTTGTGGAATGACAGATTTTCTTAAATACATCAAAACCATTTGTAATTCAATTAGCTTGATGTATTCTTCCCTTTCGCTAACCTTGACGCAGAACGAGTTTATAAACTTCGTTATTCCCGTTTGAGAAAGAGAATCCATTTTAATGAACGATTTCAATAGGGTGGTTGCGAAATTATTTAACAGATAAAAATCGTCTAATTTGGATAAGAACGAAAAAAAGCGTTTGTAAGCGTCGATATATCTTATAAAATCAATATCAATTCCTTTTTCGGTTCTATGAATCAAAGAATTAAGATATATCCACCAGGAATTTGATATAATCATAATTAGTTGGTGCTTTTTTTGGATATTGAGCCATTCAGCTTTTTCGATTTCAAAATATAAATCAGTTAATAAACGATCAGCCCAGAGATGATTTGCTGATTGCAATAACTTTCTTCCTTGTATGATTTTCTGCTGAAATTCTATTAAAAAATCGTTTTTTGTTTTTAAGTTAATAGCCATTCATTCCACCAATACTAATTATCATAATAGTCGCTAAGATGTTGTTTGATCTTCTTGTTGATGATCAGAATCGTTCAAATTAGGATTATGTATCCAACCTTTTTTTACTTGATCTTTTGAATATAATACTGAAGCCCCAATCCAACCCATATTTTCCCTACCGGATGCAGCAACTACTTTTATTTTGGGTTTCAATTTTTCTGAAAAATGTTTTTGTAATTCTAATTCTAGTCGTTCACTCAAACCAGATATGAGACTACTTCCTCCCGAAAGCACGATATTTGCTATGAGTTCTTCCCAATTTTCTCTATCCCATGATTTTACAGCTTTTGAAATCGCTTCAGCTATACTCATGTAATCAACGTGAATAATTTTTGGGTCAAAAAGAGGCTCAGATAGCAAAAATCTTTCTGAGTTTAGATTCAATTGGCTACCATCTGGTAAATTAACAACCCGATCATATTTTGTCAAGCCTTCCTTTACTCTTTTTTTTTCTCCATTAGGATCAAGTACACATAAAGAAATTCGTTCTTTAATTTCTTTTGCTATTGCTTTATCTAAGTATACATTTTTATTAGCACTGGTTTTACTTAAAATCAGGTTTAAGAAATACTTAGTAATATCTGTTCCTGTTATTGGAAACATGTCTCTGGCCATTATATTTGTAAATCCATGAAAAATTGTTGATATATAAGTGTAAGATTCTCCAATATTAACAATTACTCCACTAGTTTTTTGTAAAGTTGATAAAATAGCCTGAGTTTCTGGTATGAAAAGGATGTAAGGAAAATTCAAAGAATTAAAGAATATTTCTTGAAGTTTTGTTTTATCTAGCTCTGATTTATAGAATGGGGTAATTATTATAAGAGGTTGCTTAAATTGGAATTCCTCTTTAATATTTAATTGTTGATAATAATGATAAAAAAATTTTAGAAGGATATTATAATTACTTTCTTTACTAAACTCGCGAATATTTAAAATATTTTGATACTTTAGCGCATCATGACCAACTAAATGGGTTTGGTTATTTGTATCTAAAAAGATATCTTCTAAACCATTTATCGTATCAGATGCAATTAGATTGGAACTGAATAAATAATCAGAGATATCAACATAAACGCTCGGAGCAATAAGATCCGGAAAATCACCCCCTGCCCATCCTAGTCTGAAATTGTCACTACCAATATCTAGAATTAATGGAAGTAATTGATTGTTATCTGTATTTGACATAATTTTATTTAAATTGTTGATATCAAGATTTAATAAAAAAGATCGCTATTAAAAAGTTTGATGTTGATGAACATATTCATCTGACAATTTTTTTAACTGATATTCTTTTACTTGTAATTCTAATAACCCTAAGACTTTTTTAAATTCACCAGACATAGATTCAATGTCCACATCTGTAATTTTTTCTACTTGATCTCGCTTTAATTTAAATTGCTCTAAGTTGTATTGAATTTTTTCATATGTATTTCCTATAGATGAGACTAAATCCTCTGTGTTTTTCTTAGTTATTTTTCTCATTTTTCTAAGAATTGAAAGAATTGAAGAGATAGAATTTTCCCATTGACCATATCTTTCCACATAACTATCAAATACTTCTTCAAAAAAATCAGCTAACTTCACATAGATGTCGTCCTTCTTAGAGAATGAAGGTGTTTGAGCTTGACTTGTTGTTACATTAATTGGTTCTTCATCTGGGGTTTTCAGTTTTTCTGGTGTTGTTGAAATAGGGGTTCTTGTCTTTACAGGATCCCTCTTTGTGAGGGGTATCTCTTCCATGATATAATCTTCTGCAATTTTTTTTTTAGTCTCATATGATAGTTGAGGCGATATTTTAGATTCGTCTTGTTTTGGAGAAACAAATGTTTTCTTCTCAGTATCTACTTTAAGCATACTGTGCAGAGTTGATTCGGTTTTCTTTGAGGTTTTCAAAATATTATCTAGCGAATCGAGAGGAACTTTACTTTTTGGTTTTTCTTTATCCTTCTTTTTATTTTTAGCCATATAACTTAATCAACAATCTAATAATTAATTAAAATATTCTATTCTAGTGATAGGAATTCTACTCTAAGTGCTTCTCCCTTTTCTTTTAACACATTTTCAAGCTCTTCTAAAGTAAAATCTGGAGTTTCTGAAATAACTGTCCACACTGCTGATTTGTCTTTTTCAACTATAACTGCTTCACTATACATCATGCTAAGTTTTAAATCTCCAAATGTAGTTGCTAATTTTGCTAACGCTCCAGGAGTATCTCCCATTGTAATTCTCAATTTAATGAGATTACTTTCACTCCGTAAACCAATTGGAGTAATCTTAATTTCCTTAACTTCTGAGTCGCTGATCATCATAAGTTGTGAATTAGTTGTGATTCCTAATGATTTTCTTACGATCTGTGGAATTACGATCCTCCCTCGTTCGTCTATTGTGAGAATTTTGACTTCTTTCATTAATCTGAACACGAATTGTTTGTTTTTATTATAAATATTATTAAATTATTACCTTTTAATTATAATTGTTCCTTAGGTATAATTTAACTACTTCTTCTTAACTAATAATACTATCATCTTAATATATATTTATTCCTTGTACTGAATTGATATACCAGTTCCAACATATACTTTTAAATTCCATATCTTTTTTTATTCAAATGGGAAGTTTTCTCATTTTTAATCATTCAAGGACAATCTACCGACTTAACAATAACAAAAAATAATAACATATCAAAATGTTTATTACATTAAAAAAAAGAGTGGATTTAACACTAATCTTTATGGGATTTCATTTTTACAGTTAGATCGCGGGCTCGTTTTGAGTACCATATTAAAAGCTCACCGGCATCTTCTGGCTTAAAATACTCGCCACCACATAATTGGGCTGCTCTATTCATTAACTCGTCATCGGGATTTCCTAAGCCAACAATATAAATAACTACATTTGGATTCTCTTGAAATAACTTGACAGATCTAAGGAATGCGTCGCTATCGGTCGGAATTCCATCGGTTAAAAGCACAATCATTGTCGGCTGGGGGTTTTCAGGGCTCATTTTGTCGAACTCGGTTAATACTTGGTAGGCTTTTTCCATCGCGGCAGCCATATGGGTAGATTGTCCGTAAGCGTTTCCTATACGGTCCACAATCATTCGTGCCGCTTCTTCTAAAACTCCTTTCTTTCCACTGGCAGAATCCATATAATAGCTGTTCCCAAAAGGTAATATTTGAGCTTCATCCGCGAATCGGATTACTGAAACCTTTTCACCAAAACCACGACCGACTTTTTCGCTTAAGAACAAGACTGCCGCAAAGGCAGCTGAGATTCGTCTAGGTATGTTAGTTCCGGGCTTGAAATGCTTTAAAAACTCTTGAATTTCGCGGGATTCCATAGCCGCTTTAATACCTTCAATAGCTGGGGCTATGTTAAAAACTCCGACATCTCTAGCCATCATTGACCGGCTAATATCGATTATCAATATAGCATTGAACGGAACTAAACCAGTTGGGCTTAAATTAATGGCAGTATTTTCGTTAACTTGTGCTAAAATATCACCTGTTAAGTCTGGAGTAGTAGTAAGGATTGAGCATGCTATATTTACGGCATTCCATCTTAATTTGATTCCTTTAAATATTACATAATTAGCTAACCAACCTTTAAGAGAGGCGACATTCTGTCGAGCAGTACTAATTATTTCCCACATATTTTCGCCAGAGATTGGTGAAATTCCTAGTGATATATTTTGTAAAGGTATAATCGGTCGAAGATTTTTATATACTTTAACTTCAAAACTTCCGATTCCTGATGCTTCTAAGATTTCACTATCAATAATGATAGTATTATCTGGTACTGATTCTAATATTTCTACTTTACCTGCTCCGATAGCTCCCGTTAATTCGTCCTCAAAAGCAAGAACATTATCTTGAACAAGTGAGAGAGAGTGTTGCGTTCTTGGACTTACCAGTGCGTATCCCATCAAATTTGGTTGCGATTGTACTTCCAACATAAGTTCAGATGCTTGTTGAATTGGAGGTTCAGTGGAAAATACTGCTACTTGTCCAGAGAAAATATTTGTGTCTTCTTTTGTGTCTCTACTCATTCTAATTTCAGAAGGACTGATCATGCCTTGATCAATCCTTGCAGAACCCATTGCTCGCGTGAGAGGATCTTCCCATCCGATTAACATCCCTTGCCCTAAACCTAATTGTTGAACAACCGTACTACTTAATTTAACGCGTCCTCCTTCAATTGAATCGTCTACAACAGGAGTTAAGACAACGCCATTTTTTTGGCTACTTAACATGTTCACATCAATTCTATTTGGGTAAGGATCCGCTGGAGCTGCTGGAGCACCAAAATCCTGTTGTTGAGGCGGTAATGGGGCCTGACTTATAGGAGGTTGGCTCATTCGGGGTGGAGGGGCTTGAGGTAACGGTATTGGAGTTGGTGGGGCCGGTGTAGGCGTTAATTGGGGTGCTGGGGCCATAGTCGATTGTGGTGGGGGTGAATGTGTGGGTATTTGAGCGGGAGGAGGTGTTTGTTGAGGTATTAATTGAGGCGGAGGTGAATGTGTAGGTTCAGGTTGCTGAACTGGAAGGGGAACATGCCCAGAAACTGGTTTTGGTGGAGATGGCGCCGAAACGGGAAGAGCTTGAGGTACAGGTCTAGATGGGGTCAATTGAGACGGTTTTGTAGGTAGAGGCGTTAATTTTGGTTTAGAAGGTGATGTGGCTGGAGGAGTGGTCGGTGGAATTCTCGGGGCTTGAATTGTAGGTGTGGGTAGTCCTCCAGCACTAGTAGGTCGAAGGATTAACTCGACACCCATAAAATCAACTGAATCTACAATGTTTTTAGAAACTTGACCGGCAAAATCCAACACCATATTAGAAATTTCTATTTTGGCAGTTGCTTTTTTTCCATTATCTGGGTTATGAACTTCAACAGAAGATCCATTTTTAATTCCTAATTTATCCGCATTCTCTTGGCAAATTACAACTTTATCTGTGGTACTTTCACTTACATCAACAAATATCTTTAATTCTGGCATTATTTATCAACTTCCAAATATATAATAACATTTTTTTATTAATAGAATAAAATCCGTTCAAATTCTATGTTATTGGATATCTTTTAGATATCTCTCCTGCATAGTAGCGAAATACTGTAACAATTTTGCCTAAATCTTCAATTTTTCTACTAGCTCCCATGAGGAAGAATCTTCCTGCTCCGCTTAGGATGATAAAAGCGTTAATTCCCCTTAAAACGACTTCTAACAAATTTGTATACCCCATTGAGTCGATTGCATCGTGACCACTTTGCATTACTACAGCACTTAAACTCGAAAATAAATCGGGATCAACATCGTAATCAGGAATGCATGAAAAAGCAAGACGTAAACCTTCATTAGTTACTAAAGCAAGAGCTTCTAATT
>JAGXOB010000049.1:14849-15177 GCA_019894735.1 Promethearchaeota archaeon
TTTATATTTATAAAAAACTAATAGGTTAAATCGTTTTAAATTTTCGCTATGTTTAGTACGAGATACTTTTAGAACCTTTTTGTATCAAGACTACTAATTCGTCAATAAATAAACTAATATGAAGAAAAGTGTCAAGATTCTTTAAATATGGAAGTTATAAAAAGAATAGAGTCAAAAAAGCATTCTATTTATATTCTAATTGCGTTTTAATTTGATCTTTTAAAATGTCCTTCTTGGATTTATATTCTACTCTAGTATCCAAAGGACCACTAATGCGTTTAAGAAATTCTATTGCTAATATTTTACCGTTTTCAGATAAGACTCTAGG